>NZ_JBBKBV010000001.1:0-297275 GCF_037892815.1 Oceanobacillus sp. HCA-5259
AAATTTTTATTCTTAAAATTGCCAGAAGATCGAATGAAGATTATCGAATTTTCCCGAGTTCCTACCAGCAGATGGCGGGACCAACAGTTACAATTATGGAAAATGATACGCTTTTACTGAAAGGTTCAAGCACGATGGTCGAAAAGCTATGTGAAGATTATTCATTGGAGCTTCAGAAAAACGGGAATGAGGCAGTTGATTTGCTTTCTAAGGAGCTTGGCTTAGTTGAGGTACTATTGACACCGCATTCCTCGTTTATTAATAAAACGATTAAAAAAATCGACTTTAGAGAAAAGTACAATTTAAATGTAGTAGGCATTAATCGCAAAGGGGATTATGTTCTGCAGAAGATGTCTTCCCAGCGCTTGAAATTTGGAGATGCTTTGCTCGTTCAAGGGGCATGGGATGATATTGAACTCTTAGCAAAGGAAACAAAAGATGTCGTTGTTATCGGTCAGCCGAGGGAGTATGCAGGAAAAGCATCGGCTACTGGCAAAGCTCCAATTGCCGGCTTAATTATGTTGTTCATGGTTCTGTTAATGGTATTTGAAGTCTTTGCACCTGTCATTTCCGTGTTAATCGGTGCCGTGCTTATGGTGCTTACAGGGTGCCTGCGGAATATGGATGATGCTTATAGTGAAATGAATTGGGAGAGTATCATTTTGATTGCAGCAATGATTCCAATGGCTACTGCCTTAGAGAAGACAGGCGGCATGGTTCTCCTATCGGAAGCAATTATTGATTCGCTTGGTAGATTTGGTGCGCTCGGAATACTTGCCGGACTATATTTTTTAACAATGACCTTTGGTTTGTTCATCAGTAATACAGCTACAGCCGTGCTATTTGCACCAATTGCCATGAACGCAGCGTTAGCAATTGATGCAAATCCATATACATTCATGGTTGCGATTGCAGTTGCAGCCAATATGGCATTTTCAACACCGGTTTCCTCACCGACAAATGCCATGGTGATGACGGCAGGAGGCTATAAGTTCTTTGACTTTATCAAAATTGGCGTTCCATTACAGTTGATTTTATTTCTAATTATGATGATTGTCATTCCGTTAATTGTGCCACTATAGGTGAATCCAAGAAGCGCAGTCTAGTTAATTGAGTTTTAGCTGGTAACAAAATGCACATTTTTCAAATCCATATATATCATAAAAACGATGCGCTTCTTCTCTAGCCAAACAGTATCCAAGAACATTGCAGTGCACCTATTTCGTATTGGAGGAAAGCGTGAAGAGTTATATGGACACATAGATATGCCATGAATTCTATAACGAAAAGCTATAGATGAATCAATAAATGCTTGCGGGGATGCCTATAACTAGAGGTCGTACGCATTTACATCCCCGCCTTTACATTTTTTCATTGTTGTATAAGTCCCATTCTAATAAAAGTACTAATCTTTTATTACTAAGCCCATTAGTGATGCCAATTGAATAGCTTGGTATGCGGAGACTTTGCAACCTTTGATAGCTTCGAGTGAAACCGTAAGTGAATCAAACTTTGAAGAACTTATATCTATTCCTTTTAGTGATGTCTGTTCAAAGTTTGCTTCATTGAGATCACATGCATCGAATGCGATTCTTTTAAATTTACATTCATAAAAATCGACATTTTGTAAGGAAGACTCTTGAAATATAACCTTTTGAAGTTTTGCATTTCCAAAGGTGGCGAAGTTCAATATGGAATTTTCAAATTTTACATTACCGATAGATGACTCTGGAAATTCACAGCCAACTAACTTACAGTTTATAAACTCTACTCGGTGAATCGATGATTTGCTAAAATCTACATTGGATAAGTCACATTTTTCAAAGCGAACATCTGTTATGTCGCCATTGCTAAAATCCGTATTCGTAAACGTGCTATTTCTTACGACTGCATTATATAGCCGTAAACGATCCACAGCCTCGTTTGTGAAATTAGAATCCATGATTTCACACATTTCTAGAATCGGGTCTTCTTCGTAAAAGATATCTTGAAAATTTTTTGTGAATAGTGCTGGGGAAATTTTAGGAGAATCAATTTTCATGCCTAACTTCCTTTCAGATATATTTATTTAGCCAACTAGCGAGGAGTATATCATAAATAATAGCGGCTAACTAGGATGTTATGATGAAGATCTCGTATTCGTTGAAAGATGAAAGAGGAAATGCGCAGAAAAGGCTGATGTGTTTTAATAACAAGGGCATCAGGTGGAGTTGGCTCCGCATTTATCCAATTAGTAAAAGCAAGAGGAGAAAAAGTTATTGTGGTTTGTGGGCCGGACAAAGTAGAGAGAGTATAGCGTTATGAAGCTGACGAAGTTATCTTGAGAGGGGATAGCTATGTTGAAAAGATTGGGAAAGTGAAAGTGGACGCCGTTTAAAGTCATTTTAAAATTCATTAATAAATGAGCTCATCATTAAAATAAATACAAGAATCCATATTAAAATCAATGCCTAAAGCACCATCCATGTTGCAACTTCTCTATCATTATCATTGTTCTTGAATGGAATTTGTTTTAAGATTTTATTCTGAAATCAAAAAGTCGTAAAAATCCCCCGGATGATTTCGTTGTATATTTCCAATTTGAGAAGGGAAACGCCGAGTATTTGTAGTTACGATGTAATCGCATTTTTCCTGGATGGCTGTAATCTAAACGTGAAAGTCATCTTGATCAAACCGATGAAGTGGCTCACTCATTTCTTGACTACCGGCAAATAAGTCAACAAATGTAATCTGGATAGAAATGCCAGCAAAACTAATCATACCTAAGTCTAAATTGTTTGAAAGGTTTTACATAAGGAAAAATCCTTGTAATATGTCGATTTCATGCTATACTTGTAACATTTAAAGCGAATATTATTTTCATATAATCGCGGGGATATGGCCTGCAAGTTTCTACCGGTTTACCGTAAATAAACTGACTATGAAAAGTAGCACAAAAAGGTAATTTTGCCGTTCAGGTTAAAATTTATCTTTTTATTTCGAGTCTATCCGCTCAGAAATTCTTGCTTCTTCATAGTTAGAAGTAAGAATTTCTGGGTTTTTTTATTTACTGAGACTATAAAATAAAGATACTGAGGTATCTAGTGTGCCGAGAAATAGCTACGTCCGCTCTGCGCCCAGCAACTATCAAACTTCACATTCCTGCAATCGATAAGGAAGACTTGCCGAGCGGTCTTTGTGAGGCCTAGTCGCCCTTATACCCTTGTGGTGAAAGTCAACATCGGCTCAAAACTAAAGGAGGGCCGTTTAAATTCGGGCAAGCCCAACTCACGTCTACCCCTAAAGGAGCATGTTTCCTTTATCTCATTCAGGTAAAGGGGAAGTTCGATTAAGTTCGCTCACGTATGGGGCAACATCGAACTACCTCCCGTCCTAGGAGGCACAGTTTGTACGTTGCTGCGACTACTGGATGTGCTAGTGCAAAATACTCTTCAGTGGGACGAGTAATCGCAGTCACAGGTGTTGCGTAACGAATCGCGTTTTTAGCCTGTAAGGGCGTTTACGCCTTAGTATATTGGAAAGGAGATCGTTATGGAACGATTAAAGCAAAAGATTATAAACGAAGGTAAGGTATTGTCTGATTCTGTATTGAAGGTGGATTCGTTTTTAAACCATCAAATCGATCCGGTATTAATGCAGGAGGTTGGGGAGGAGTTTGCTTCCCGCTTTCAAGATGAAAGAATTACAAAGGTATTAACACTGGAGTCATCAGGAATTGCTCCATCGGTCATGACTGCATTACGGTTAGGTGTTCCAACGATATTTGCCCGGAAACGTAAATCGCTCACCTTAATCGATCACTTATATAGTGCAGAAGTCTATTCTTACACGAAACAAGAATCGAACACTATTTCTATATCGAAGGATTACATCACACATGATGATGTTGTCTTAGTTATTGATGACTTTCTCGCTAATGGACAAGCTGCACTTGGTTTAATCGATATGGTAAAACAATCCGGGGCGACATTAGCAGGAGTTGGAATTGTCATTGAAAAAGGTTTTCAAAATGGCAGAAAGCTTATTGAGCAAGAAGGATTCCGAGTGGAATCATTAGCTATTGTTTCTTCGCTTGAAAATGGGAAAGTAACCTTTAAGGAGGATTAACCTAGATGAAAACAGCGGCTTTAGGAATGCAACATGTACTTGCAATGTATGCAGGCGCGATATTGGTCCCACTTATAATCGGCGGTGCACTGGGTCTAACAACGGAACAACTCACGTATCTCGTTGCGATCGATATCTTCATGTGCGGAGTAGCTACCATTTTACAAATTGGAAGCAACCGTTTTTTTGGAATTGGACTTCCAGTCGTTCTTGGCTGTACCTTTACAGCGGTTGGACCAATTATTGCGATTGGCGGAGAATTCGGTATCTCAGCGATATATGGTTCGATTATTGCATCAGGAATTTTTATCATTTTGATAAGCACGATATTTGGGAAGTTAGTTCGCTTTTTCCCTCCGATTGTGACGGGAAGTGTCGTTACGATTATCGGATTAACCCTCATCCCTGTTGCAATTAATAATTTAGCTGGAGGACAAGGGGCTAGTGACTTTGGTTCATCAATGAATCTATTATTAGGATTTGGTACCTTAACGTTCATCATTTTCATGTATCGCTTTTCGAAAGGATTTATCCGGTCAATATCCATTATCATCGGACTTATTGCCGGTACTCTAGTAGCTGCTGTTTTAGGGAAAGTTAATTTTAGTGCCGTCGGGGAGGCTTCTTATTTTCATATGCCGCAAGTCTTTTACTTTGGTATGCCAACATTTGAAATCTCCGCAGTTCTCACGATGTGTCTCGTTGCCATGGTTTCCTTAGTGGAATCAACGGGTGTTTATTTTGCGCTTAGTGATATTACAGATAGAACGTTATCGGAAAAGGATTTAGCTAAAGGTTACCGTGCGGAAGGGATTGCGGTATTATTAGGAGGAATTTTTAATGCTTTTCAATATACAGCATTCTCTCAGAACGTTGGTCTCGTTCAATTAACGGGTGTAAAAAAACGGAAAGTTATCTTCGTAGCTGGGATTATCTTGCTTATATTTGGATTAGTTCCTAAAATTGCTGCCATAACAACAATTATTCCAACCGCTGTATTAGGTGGTGCCATGCTTGCAATGTTCGGCATGGTTGTATCCCAAGGAATTAAGATGCTAGGAAGGGTGATCAGTGAGTCCCCTGAGAATTCGATGATTATTGCCTGCTCGGTAGGGATGGGACTAGGGGTAACCGTTGTACCGGACCTATTCTCTGTTTTACCAACCGGCATCCAAATTTTAACTAATAATGGAATTGTTGCAGGGAGCGTAACAGCGATTGTATTAAATATTATTTTTAACATACGCCCATTTACATCTAAACGCTCTTCCCCCGAAGCCGCTCAACAAATGGCAGAACAAAAGGCGCTTTAGTCTCTCTTCTAGGCTTCTGACCATTTTCAGTCAGGTTAGGTACATACAGTTCACCTCCGAATAGGATGTAGTGTAAACGACCAGGATTGCGAGGAGAATGTATGTGAATAATCACTAATTGGCAAGGTACCGAATACAATAACGGATATAGTCGGTATAGACAAATATCGATAGAAGAAGCAATGAACATTGCAGTAGTTGAGTTCCTGGACAAATCGTCAAAGTAGAATTAGAGAAAGAACAAGGTGTTTGGGCAAATGAAGTCGAGATTATAACTGCACAAGGCTTTAAATATGAAGTAGAAGTTGATATGAATTCAGGAAATATTGTAAAGGTCGAAGTGGATTAAGAGCTAAGGCATATTGGGTGGGGAAATTGTAGAAGGAATGATGGATAAAAAGGGAATAGTAGATGTATTTTAAATGGAAGAAGACCATTTATCGGATGGTCTTCTTTTTGTTTTTTAAACAATTGCTTTCATGTGTTGGATAAACAACGGATCATTAAGACTATTATTATACCACTTCTCTATTAATACTTTCTTTACCCTCAAACATCGTTGGCGGTGGTGACTTAAATAGCCGTGTCTGGATCAGAAGATATAAAAAGCCAATTGCAAACCAAATTCCTCCCAAGATTAAAGCGTTAATCTCCATATTAACTAGTAAACTAAAAATTAGGATTGCCCCTACTAACGGAATTACTAGATATCGAAAAGTTCCCTGTAATGTACGTTTCTTTCCTTTAACAAAGTAATGGACTATCACCGAAATATTCACAAAACAAAACGCAAAGAAAGCACCGAAAGTAATAAAAGATGTTGCCAAGGCTAAGTCAAAAATTAATGCAAACATGGCTACAAGCCCAACTATCAGAATATTATATACAGGTGTATGAAACTTTGGTGATAAGTAACCGAATATTCTCTTGGGGAGAATATTTTCTCTACCCATAGCGTACAAAATTCGAGATGCTGACGAACCCGATGCCACTGCTGAGGCAAAACCCGCAGTAAGTGCTACTGCAACAAAAGTAGACTGTAAAAATAAGCCTCCTATAATATTTGCAATTTCTAAATAAGCCGAATCAGGGTTTACAAAAGTTTGTATATTTGGATGAACCATCTCTAATAAGTAAGATGAAACTACATATAATAACCCACCAATTAAAGGAATAGCATAAATTGCTTTAGGTAACGTTTGTTTAGGATTTTTAGTTTCCTCAGACAAAGCGGTAATAGCGTCAAATCCTAGAAAAGTAAAACATAATATTGGAATCACAGTGATTAGCGTTGATAAATCCACATTTTGATTTATAAAAGGGTTAATAGATAATAGTTTCCCACTCCCCCCTCCATTTAATAAATATTTTACTGAAAAAATAAAGAAAAGAACAAAAACTAGTAATTGCAAAAGAAAAACGTAAGTGTTAAAATTTGCTGCGAACTTTACACCACGAATGTTAACAATTGATATTATTAATACAAATAAGACAATCCATATAAAGATTGGTATGGAAGGGAAAAACGCTGATAAGGCAATGCCTAGAAGTAGTGCACTGATCATAGGGCTTAACATATAATCTAGTAATATAACCCAGCCAACAAGAAATCCTAAATATGGATTAATCGCTTTCTGAACAAAAGTATAAGCTGCACCTGCCGAGGGAAATGCTTTGACTAGCTGTGCATAGCTATAAGCTGTAAATAACATTACAAATAAAGCTATTATATATCCTGTTGCAATCATCCCATTACTTTCTACTGCAACAATCCCGTATGTTGCAAATAAAGTATGCGGAGCCATGAAAGCTAAACCAAAAAATATCACATGTCTTAAGTTTAGCACCCTTTTGAGATTAACAGATTTGTCCCCCAATTTTTAAAACCCCCATTTAATTTAAGTGTTCTTTAGGCTTCCAATTCATCAAATTCAATTTGCGGTGGTTCTTTTTTAAATAGATTTGTAGAGATAGCTAAATAGATTACCCCAATCAATGTCCATATACCGCCAATAATAAGAGAAAATACATCTAAATTAGCCCATAGGTATACTACAAATAAAAGCCCAATACTAGGGAAAATTAAGTAACTTATTACATTACGGAAGGTGCGTTTGACTTTAGGATTAAAGAAACTTTTAATAACACATATATTCACAAATGAAAATGCAGTAAATGCTCCAACATTAACTAACGAAGTAGCCGCTTCTAAATCTAAAAGTAATGCCGATAAAGCCATCACTCCAACTAACACGATATTAAATATCGGTGAATTAAACTTTGGATGTAGATATCCAAAAAAGCGTTTCGGAATAACTCCATCTCGTCCCATAGCATATAATAAGCGGGAAGCACTTACCTGAGCCGCTAACCCTGATGCGAAAACAGAAAATAGGGCACCGCCAAGGAAAAAGGAAAGAAAGAGATTTCCGCCTATCATTACAGCAATTTCAGGTGAAGCGCCCTCTATATCGTTAAATATCGAAACATCGGGGAAAAGGGATTGCATAAAATATGTGATGGAAAAGAAGAAAATTCCACCAATCGATGCTACGAGTAAGATTGCTCGTGGTATATTCTTCTTTGGATTAATAGTATCTTCAGATAATGTTGTAATGGCATCAAATCCAATAAAAGATAAGGCTAATAGAGCAGCTGCACTAAATAGTCCTGAGAATTCATCGCCAGCAGGAATTAATTCATTTATTCTTATGAATTGTTCTGAACCCGCATTAATAGAACGAACTGTTAGATAGATGAAGATAACCCCTACTAAAACCTGGAAAATAACCATTAGTATATTTACAGAGGCAGCAATTTTTACTCCGAATATATTTAATATAGTGATAAGCAATATTAACCCAATAACCCACATCCAACCTGGAACTTCAGGAAAACCAGCTGAAAGATAAATTCTGGCTAGTAATGCATTAATCATTGGTAACGCTAAATATGCTATGAACGAAACCCATCCGACTATTACACCTAAATAAGGGTTTAAAATATTTTTGGTATATGTGTAAACAGAGCCCGCATTCGGGTATTTTTTTACTAGCTTTCCATAACTTAAAGCTGTAAATAGGATTGAAATGAAAACAACTATATACGCAGTTGGTACAAATCCTGAAGATACGTCTGAAGCGATACCGAAAGTATCAAAGACTGCAAAAGGAGACATATACGCTAACCCAATTGCTACCACATGAACTAATCCTAACTGTCGTTGTATCTGATCTTTTTCACTCACAAAACTCAATCCTTCCAAAATGTGATTTACACAGAACAGAACTTCTCAATAGATATAATCACTATCATTTATAATTACGTCAGCCTTTGTATCCGCTTACAATGGGGCGTTGGAAAATAACCCATCCTAACAGTCTAGAGGATTGTTAGGTTGGAATGGATGAATCAAGATTCATCCATTCACTCTAAAAAATTTCACCAATGTGGATATCAGTTTCATTTACTACTATGTTGCGAACCAACTAAATCATTTCCTTCATGTTCAGTAATTCTCTCTTTTTGAAAAACTACTTTGCCATCCATAATAGTTGTATCGATTTGTGCGTCTGCAATTTGTTGGGAAGGTAATTCAAATAGATTTCGGTCCAATACAACTAGATCAGCTAATTTCCCTGATTCTAATGTCCCTAATTCATGTTCTCTAAAAGTTCCGTATGCTGGTTTATAAGTGTATGCTTTTAATGCTTCAGACAATGTTACCGATTCTTGAGGGTTCCATGCATTTTTTCCACCACTATCAATTCTATTGAGAGCACTATGAATTTGCAGCAATGGATTTAATGGAACAACTGGGAAATCTGTACTGAATGCTAGTTTTGCGCCTGCTTTCTGCAAAGTATTCCATGCGAATGTATAATTAGTACGTTTATCGCCTATTCGTGATGTGTATAACTCACGTTCCGTATTCGCAATATGACTGGGCTGCATGGAAGCTATGACACCCAGCTTATAAAACCGATCGATATCATCAGGATGAATGACTTCCACGTGCTCAATTGCATGGCGAGAATCTCTAACGCCGTTTGTTTTTTGTGCCTCTTCATAAGCGTCTAACGCGAGACGAATAGCTGCTTCGCCAATTGCGTGTAGACGGATACTGTATCCTTCTTTGTCGGCAACTCTTACCAGCTTCTTTAGTTCATCTGGGTGGTGAGTCGGTTCTCCGTGATAATCGGGGTCATCTGCATAACCATCAACGAGATATGCGGTAGAGCTGGATATGACGCCATCAATAAATTGTTTCAATCCTGATATCTTCAATTTATCGGAGTCATATTGCTTTTGAATTTCTTTAGCTTTCTCCAAATCTTTATCAAGAGCCGGATATAGATGAATTCGTGTGGTTAATTGCCCATTTTTATCAAAATTACGTAAGAGAGTGAAATCATCAAACGTGTTCATGACGTCACTGCCAAACATATCATTGACAGAGGTTACTCCGTAGCGAGCAGCTTCTTTTAAGAACCTTTCTAATAGTTTTTCCTTTTGCTGGTCGGAAAAATGGAAGGCGTAATCGGTAACATATGATGCTGCCCCTTCAATTAAGATACCTGTCGGCTCACCGAATTCGTCTTTTTCAATTATTCCAAAAGATGGATCTGGAGTGTCCTTATTGATCTGTGCTATTTCCAATGCCTTACTGTTCACCCATACAAAGTGTAAATCATGAGAAAATAAAACAACTGGACGATCGGGAATAGCGTGATCTAGCGCTGAACGGTGAGGCTTCATTTGATCATCCCAACGGCTAGAATCCCACTTAAAGCCGATTATCCATGGATCATCGGGATTTGCATCAGCAAAATCGCGTACCATACTAACTGCTTCTTTTTCAGATTGCGCATTAAATAAGTTGATACTTTGTAATGTCAGGCCGCCAAGCATGAGGTGTATATGAAAATCATGAAAACCAGGCATAATCAACTGATCACGATAGCGGTATACTTTGGTTTTTGGCCCGATCAATGGTTGAATTTCTTCATCATCACCAATTGCTGCAATTCGGTTTCCAATAATGGCGATTGTTGCTGGGTGTGGTTTATCAGATAATCCTGTAAAAACGGTATTACTTGAAAGAACAATATCTGCTTTTTTTTGCATATTTTTGAGCTCCCTTTCATTTAAGTTGACTTTAGAATTTTAGAAGATGGCGCTTTCAAATTCAGGTCATTTTTACGTTTAACAACCTAGGTTATTATACTGGTCTAATTGGCTTTAAACCTAGCATTGCATTATTTCCCTCTTTTGTGATTATATCCTGCAAAACCCATGCCAACTCTCAATATTTAAAAAATACCGATGAATCGGTCCTTTCATAAAAATATAAATAGTTTATAATACATTTATAATACATTTATGAACCAAATTCGAATCGACTTGAGTCGGTTTCGAATCAAATCTTAATTGGGAGGGAAATTATAATGGGTGGAACATTTGTAGAAGATAAACATTTTCAACGTATTTTTAATTACTTTCAAGATGGAATATTCATAGCAAATAATCGTGGCATTGCTATTTGGGCGAACGATATGAGTACGAAGCAGTTAGGAGTACCACGATCTGAAATCATAGGAAAGCATGTTGCAGATTTAGAAAGTAATGGACTCTTCACACCTTCCGTTACTAGAATTGTGTTAGAGAAAAGGGAGGTAGTTACCAAAGTTCAAACGTCTAATAATCATCAATATTTTGCAACTGGATGTTTGGTGAAAATCCCCAAAGAAGATACAGAATACATATTAGTTCAAGTAAAGGATGTTACGGAAACAGTTAGAGCTTCACTTCAGTTAGAAAAGGCCGAGCTTCTTGTTCAAAAGTATTGGAATGAATTGCAAGAATTAAAACAAGAGCAGAGGAAAGAGAGTGGCAAACGATTAATTATAGGTAAGAGTAAAAACCACCAAGATATGCTGGATTTAATAAAACAAGTTGCCCCTGTAGACACTACTATCCTGTTAAATGGAGAAACCGGTGTGGGTAAAAGTATTATTGCGGAAGAAATCCATCATTTGAGCAACAGATCGGATCAACCATTTATTCAAATAAATTGTGGAGCTATTCCGGAAACATTATTGGAATCAGAGCTATTCGGATATAAAAAAGGTGCATTTACAGGGGCAGATAATAAAGGAAAAATAGGTTTGGCAGAAAAAGCAAATGGCGGGACTCTTTTTCTCGATGAGATTGCAGAGCTCCCCCTGTCCCTTCAACCGAAAATACTGCAACTGGTGCAAAATAAGTCATTTATACCTATAGGTGGCACGAATACGAGAGAAGTAGATATACGAATAATTGCAGCTACGAATCAAAATCTTTCCCAAATGGTGGAAGAGAAAAAATTTAGAGAAGATCTTTATTATCGTTTAAATGTCATATCTATTGAAATGCCAGCATTAAGAGAAAGGAGAGACGATATACCACCATTGATATACCACTTTTTTGACCTATATAAAAACAAACATCATAAAGAATCCTTTCTAACTAAAAACGTAGTAGACTATCTGCAAAATTATAATTGGCCTGGAAATATACGTGAATTGGAGAATATTATAGAGTTTTTAGTTGTTACTGCTAAGTCAGATACAATTGAAATAGATGCACTTCCGGAAAGGATTATAACTAATAACAACTCACCTAATTGGTCCTCATACGATATGTCAGGTTCGCAATCACTCACCGATTATTTAGATAGTATAGAAAAGAGGATTATAGAAAAGGCAAAAAAAGAGCATGAATCAACAAGAAAAGCTGCAAAATCACTAGGGATCTCACAATCCTCCTATATAAGGAGATTAAAAAAATATAATATCTGAGCCTGCTTCGATTTTGATTCATGCTTAGCTAAAACTTGTTATTTTAGGAAGATTATATTGCTTGGAAGCGCTTATTTTACAAAAAACTCATAGAAATTGTATAAAAAGAATTGGCATGATATTTGCATGTGTTTAATAAGGGAGGAATGAGATATGGTATCAACTGTAAACAGTACACCGAAAAAAGATGGATTTAGAATGCCTGGAGAATACGAGAAACATAAAGGGACGTGGATGTTATGGCCGACTCGAACAGACACTTGGAGATCCGGCGCCAAACCTGCACAAAGGGCATTTGTTGAAGTAGCAAAGGCAATCTCTCAATTTGAACCTGTCTCGGTAGGTGTTGGAGCGGAGCAATTTGAAAATGCACGTGCATTGTTGCCCAATAATATACGAATGGTTGAAATTTCATCCAATGATGCTTGGATGCGTGATATTGGTCCAACATTTGTAAAGAACGATAAGGGAGAGGTTCGAGGAGTCGATTGGAAGTTTAATGCATGGGGAGGACTAGATGAGGGGTTATATTTTCCTTGGCATCATGATTCTCTTGTTAAGAAAAAAGTGTTAGAAATAGAACAAATCGATCGATATGACGCCTCTGATATCGTATTAGAAGGTGGAGCAATTGCTGTAGATGGTGAAGGAACCGTAATAACAACTGAAGAATGTATTTTAAATAAAAACAGAAATCCACTCATTTCAAAGGAAGAAATGGAAGAAAAACTACGTGAATACTTAAATATTGATAAAGTAATATGGTTAAAGAATGGTTTAGTTGGGGATGAGACAAACGGGCATGTTGATGAAGTTTTATTTTATGTTCGTCCTGGCGAAGTCGCTATCAGTTGGACAGATGATCCGAATCACCCGCAGTATCACGTATTACAAGCTGCTTATGAACAGTTGAAAAGTGAAAAGGATGCTAAGGGTAGAAGTTTAAAAATTTATAAAATCCAACTTCCCGAACAAATTCGCTTAACTAAAGAGGAAAGCCAAGAAATTGATTATGATCCAGCAAGTTACATCCGTTCCACAGAGAACACATTTATTGCAACATATATTAACTGTTACCTGTGCAATGGGGCCGTTATTTTACCCCAATTTGATGACCCGCAAGATGAAGTAGCTATAGAAACATTTAAAGAAATGTTTCCTGACCGTGAAATAGTACCAGTCTATACTCGGGAAATATCAGTTGGCGGCGGGAACATTCACTGTATCACGCAACAGCAACCTTCTAGTTAACTCTCTTGGGAGAAGAACATTTCAGTTAAAGTGTTTCTTTCTTTTCTCTTTATTTATAACGATAAGCGACGATTATGGAAGTCGTGTTTGTTACGGAAATGAACTTATGAAATTCTTTCTCATTTTTAATCTGGTACCTTAAATAAATAGAATCTGGTGCTTTTTATCATACTAAAATGTTGCTACAGTAATCAATATATTCAAGCAACAATAAATGACAGGGAGAACTATATTACGACCTAAATTAGCAAACTGATACAGTCTTACAAAATAAAAGACTATCAAATCTTTATGAAAGTGGTTGCAGCAGAAGAAGTATCTTATATCGTTTGAAACCGGTTCAAGGCGAACTCATTATTCCTTCAGAACGATTCGTTAAATATGTAAGCGATTTCCGCAAAGCGAGGGATTGTACTTGTATTTGATGAATTTCAAGAATGCTGCAGATGGAGAAAACATCTTAACGGATAAAGGGGGGAAACGGATGATTAAGCTAAGAAATATCGACAATAAGCGACTAATGGATACATTTGAGATTAGTTCTTCAATTGGTCGGACCGAGAATAATGGTTTAAATCGTCTCGCGCTTTCACCTGAAGATCAGCAAATGAGAGATATATTTGTGAAATGGTTAAAAGAAGAAAACTTAGAGGTTAGAGTCGACGATTTCGGTAATATTTATGGGAAGAGGGAAGGGAAGATAAAGGATGCCCCATCAGTTGCTATCGGCTCCCATTTAGATACACAACCCTGTGGTGGAAGGTTTGATGGAATTTTTGGAGTACTCGCATCTTTAGAGGTAATTAGAAGGTTAAATGACTATGGAATTGAAACGGATTATCCAATTGAAATTATAAACTTTACGAATGAAGAAGGAGCTCGCTTTGAACCACCAATGCTTGGTTCAGGAGGGGTATCTAATACATTTTCTAAAGAGTTTATTTATTCTTCTAAGGATGAAAACGGAATTAGTTTTAAGCAAGCTCTCCAATCAATTGGTTATATGGGGGAGGAAAAAAATCGCATCAAAAATATTAAAAACTTCGTTGAACTCCATATTGAACAAGGTCCCATCTTAGATAAAGAGGATAAATCTATTGGTATTATAGGTGGAATAATCGGGATGAGCTGGGTCCACGTAAAGGTGATAGGCGAAACAAATCATGCCGGACCAACACCAATGAGTGCCCGAAGAGATGCGCTAGTTCCAGCTTCAGAAATGATCCTTCGTATAAATGAAATTACGAAACAATATAAAGGACTTAAAACAACCGTGGGTAAAATTTCCAATAAACCAAATGCCGTTAATGTTATTCCCGGTGAAGTGGACCTCACTTTCGATATCCGTCATAAAGACGATGTTGAAAGAAAACGTGCGATTGAACAATTGACAAAGAACTTTAATGAGATTGCTAATGAATATAATGTAGAGATTGAGATAACTACGGAGTGGAATTCAGATGCCGTCCACTTTTCAACCGAGGTAATCGATTCTATTACAGAAGCAACTGAGCGGTTAAATTATTCTTCAATGAGCTTTTATAGTGGTCCTGGCCACGATGCTAAATATATGAATAGTCTTTGTAATTCAGGAATGATTTTTGTAAAAAGTATTGGAGGTATCAGCCATAATGAAAATGAGTTAACAGCTGATGAAGATTTAATCAAAGGGGCGAATGTCCTTCTGCACGTCGTACAAAAACTAGCAAACAAATAAATTATTTAAATAGGAGTGTTATTTATGAATAAAACTGAATCATTATTAGCTACCTTATCTGAGATTGATCGTAAACATATTTTACATCCATCAACTAATCCAAAGGAGCATTATGAAAAGGGTCCAAAGATTGTTTTTTCTGAAGGAAATAGAATCTATCTTAAAGACCTTAATGGAAGGGAATATATTGACGGGGTATCGATGTTATGGAATGTTAACTTGGGTCATGGAGTTGAAGAGATTTCTAAGGCGGCTTATGACCAAATGAATAAAGCTGCTTATACAACCACATTTTATGGGTATACAAATGAAGCTACAACTCGTTTAGCTGAAAAGGTTGTTTCATTAACTCCAGGCGATTTAAATACGATTTTCTTTACATCCGGCGGATCAGAATCAAATGATACAGCTTTTAAATTTTCAAGATTTTACTGGACTTTAAAAGGTAAACAAACAAAACGAAAAATAATTTCCTTAAGAAGAGGATATCATGGAGTTACGATTGCGACTTCCCTTGCTACAGGAATTGACACGTACCGTGAATTTACAGGTAAGATTGATGGAGAAATACTCACGGCTGCACCACATTTGACAGAATGTGAATTAGGGGATAAATCGCACCCAGATTATGAAAATAGTATCCGAGGTATTATAGAAAAAGAAGGAGCAGATAATATCGCGGCAGTTATTATGGAACCGGTCCAAGGCGCTGGAGGAGTACATGTTCCACCTGAAGGCTATTTACAAGCTGTAAGAAAGCTATGTGATGAATTTGATATTCACTTTATTGCCGACGAGGTTATAACTGGTTTTGGTCGCACTGGCGAAATGTTTGGTGTAAATCAGTGGGGAGTTGTACCGGATATTATGTCTGTTGCTAAGGGGATAACGAGTGGATATGCACAACTCGGTGGAGTTATTCTGACAGAAGAAATTAGAGATACGATCACACAACATGACGAAATGTTGGCCCATGGATTTACGTATAGTGGACATCCAATGGCATGCGCTGTCGGCCTAAAGAACATCGAAATTTTAGAGAGAGACGGTCTTATTGAAAATGCTCGTATTCGTGGTGATGAATTACTTGATGGTATTAAGAGATTAGAAGAAAAATATCACTTTTTAACGAATCCTCGTGGGAAGGGATTGCTTGTTGGTTTTGACCTGATGAAAGATCCGGAGTCCAACACTCCATTTGACTTTGAAACGAAAGCTGCAGCCACAGTAGTTGAAGAGTGCTTTAATAGAGACTTACTTATTCGACCATTTGATTTTGAGCCAGGAATGAACGTGGCAGCTGTTTCGCCACCGCTTATTGTTGAAAAGGAAGAAATTAATGAGATCCTCAACCGAATAGACGATGCTTTAGCTGCTTTTGGTAAAACATTAAAATAAGAAGCTGTATAAATTTTAGACTCTGAATTTAAAACGGTGTAAATAAAATCATTATAGTGTTGCAAAGTATTTACACCGTTCTTTTTTTAGGGAACAGGAAACTATAAAATATAAATGCTGTGGAGTACTCGGTAAAAAAGAGGTGACAGTTTGTGAAAGCGGATTCAGAGTTTAAGAAGGTACTTACCTTGTTTCCCGTCGTACTATTTGGGCTTGCTTACATGGTACCATTAACCGTATTTTCTACATACGGTATCGTTGCTCAAATAACAAAAGGATTATTACCAGCAGCATATGTTGTTACATTGTTAGCAATGTTATTTACAGCATTTAGTTATGGACGAATGGTGAGGGCATTTCCTTATGCAGGATCTGCATACACGTATACTCAAAAGTCCTTAGGATCTTATGCTGGATTTTTCGCGGGCTGGGTTTTATTGCTTGATTATTTGTTTTTACCAATGATTAATTATTTGTTGATTGGAATTTATTTAAATGCTGAGTTCTCTGCTGTACCAGTATGGGTTTGGATTCTTCTTGCAGTAACACTTGTTACGTTTATTAATATTCGGGGAATAAAACTTGTAGCAAATGTAAATTTTCTACTAATCTTGTTTCAGGTCTTGTTTGTCGTGATGTTTATTATACTTTCGATTAAAGCATTGGTCAGTGATGGAAGTGTCCAATCGTTATTTTCAATTACCCCATTTTTTAGCGAAGATAGTTCATTGTCGTTAGTATTTTCTGGCGCAGCTATTTTATGTTTATCATTTTTGGGATTTGACGCGGTAACTACAGTCTCTGAAGAAACAATTGATGCAAAGAAAACAATACCAAGAGCAATCTTTTTAGTTACGATGATTGGTGGAGGCCTGTTTATATTAGTGGCTTATTTAGGCCAACTTATTTATCCAGATTACAATGCATTTATTGATCCCGATTCAGCAGGATTGGAAATTGCTGCCTTTCTTGGAGGAAATGTATTTAAATCGTTATTCTTAGCTGCTTATATAATAGGATGTATAGCATCTGCAACGAGTTCACATGCAAGCGTATCCCGTTTATTATTTGCAATGGGACGTGACTCAGTCCTTCCAAAGAAGGTATTTGGTTATATTTCTCTTAAATATCATACGCCGGTTTTAAGTACACTAATTGTCGGTATCGCCGCACTTGCAGCATTAATATTTGATTTAGAAACAGTATCCTCTTTTATCAGCTTTGGTGCGTTATCAGCATTCTCATTAGTACATTTATCGGTTATTGCTCATTTTTATATTCGAGGACGAAAGCGTTCTTTGTCTGAAACGATTGTTTATTTGATAACCCCACTAATTGGGCTGACACTGTGTGTATGGCTATGGACAAGTCTAAGCTCAAGTTCATTTATACTTGGTATAAGTTGGATTGTAATCGGAACACTTTACTTAGCATATTTAACGAAAATGTTTAAAGATAAACCACCTGAATTAACCTTTGATGCAGATGAAGATATCAAAGTTTCTTCATAACAACTAGATTGAAAGGAGAAAATTAAAAATGAAATTAATGACAGAAGTAGTCAATTTTTTGGAAGCAGGACCTATAAAACTATTTATTAACGGTACATGGAAGGAATCTAACGATGGTGCAACATTCAAATCATATAATCCAGCAAATGGGAGAGAATTAGCAGAAGTTTATGAGGCTAAGGAAAGTGACATAGACGATGCAGTACAGGCCGCTTCACTTGCCTTTGAAGATGGAAGTGAATGGTCAAATTTAAGTGCGATTGACCGGGCAAACTTAATGTTTAAGCTTGCAGACTTAATGGAAAGAGACTTTGAGATTATCGCTCAATTAGAAACACTGGATAATGGTAAACCAATAAATGATGTTAGAGCAGCAGATTTGCCGAATGCAATTGAAAATATTCGTTATTTTGCAGGGTGGGTAACAAAGGCAACAGGGCAAACAATCCCTTATTCCAATGACTTTTTTAATTATACAAGACATGAGCCAGTCGGGGTTGTTGGTCAAATAATTCCATGGAACTTCCCATTTATGATGGCTGCCTGGAAGATTGCACCAGCACTTGCAACAGGTTGTACGATTGTTTTAAAACCGGCAGAACAGACACCATTAAGTGCCTTGTATATGGCCAAACTAATAGAAGAAAGTGGCTTTCCTAAAGGTGTTGTTAATATTGTTAATGGCTTTGGGAAAACTGCAGGCGATGCGCTCGTTAAGCATCCTTTAGTAAATAAAATAGCATTTACTGGGTCCACTCAGGTTGGGAAATCCATCATGAAAGAAGCTGCCAATACAATGAAGCGTGTCACCTTAGAGTTAGGCGGAAAGTCACCAAATATCATTTTGCCTGATGCTGATTTAGATAAAGCAATTCCAGGGGTATTTTTTGGAGCAGTTGCTAATCAAGGTGAAGTTTGTAATGCTGGATCAAGAGTATTTATTCCGGACGAAATTTATGATGAAGTCATTGAAAAACTTGTGCAATATGCGAAAAGTCTAAAAGTCGGTGATGGATTGGACGAACAAATTGAGATGGGGCCTTTAGTATCTGAGCGTCAACAAGAAGTTGTTACATCTTATGTGTCTAAAGGTATTGAAGAAGGAGCTAAATTGCTTGTAGGTGGGGAAAAAACAGACGAAGGTTATTTTGTTTCACCAGCTGTTTTTACCGATGTTACAGATGAAATGACAATTGCTAAAGAAGAAATCTTTGGTCCTGTCGTCGTTCCATTAAGATATAAAACAATTGATGAAGTTGTTAAAAGAGCGAATGCGAGTCCATATGGATTAGCTGCGGGAATATGGACAGAGAACTTAAAGCAAGCTCATACACTAGCAAATAAATTAAAAGCTGGAACTGTTTGGGTAAATACGTATAATATTACAAATCCAGCAGCACCATTTGGTGGTTTTAAAGAATCAGGATTTGGAAGAGAAATGGGATCGTATGCATTAGAAAATTACACAGAAGTGAAAAATGTGCTTATTAGTTTAGAATAAGCGAATCTATTCATTTATCTATTCTACTTGATACAATTCCCTTCATAAATGTGCAAGTGTTTTATATGGAAGGGTACGAAAGTTAGCGAACAATGAAACAAAGCTCTAGTCGATAGAGTAGTCTGTCAGATCAACTTTTTACCAGGTTTTGGGATTACTTTATAGAGAGAGGGAGTTGTTGTATGAGTAACATAACATCAAAAAGTTTAGAAACAGTAAATCAAGCGATTGATGATTTATGGGAGGAAGAATTACTTTTTCTTAAATCAATTGGATCATTTGAAAGTACATTAGGGCAGGAGAAGGAAACGCAAATTTTTATTAAGAAACATTTAGACGACATGAATTTAACAACTACACTTTTTTCACCTGATCCTAAACGTCTTTCCTCTTATGAAAATTATGGAAAGCCTGAATGGGATTATGAGGACCGGCCTGTTTTAGTTGGGGAATGGAAATCCGATGGAGAAAAACTGGGAAAAAGTTTAATTCTTCAAGGTCATATTGATGTCGTAAGTGCGGAACCAAAACAACTATGGGAAGAGGACCCATTCATACCAACCATTATTGACAATAAAATGTATGGACGAGGGATATTGGATATGAAGGGCGGAGTAGCTGCGGCTATCTATGCAGTAAAAGCATTACAGAAAGCAAATATAAAATTGGGCGCAGACCTCCAAATTCAAACAGTAATTGAAGAGGAATGTACAGGAAACGGAGCGCTAGCATTACTAGATAAAGGATTTGTAGCAGATGGTGCATTAATACCTGAACCAACAGAACTTCGCGGAATTCATTCGCAATTAGGTGTTATGTGGTTGAGAGTGAAGGTGAAGGGAAACGGGGCTCATGTCGAACGAGCAGAAATGGCGCAAAATGCGATTAATAAGTCAACAATACTAATTCAGGCGCTGGAAGATTACAGAAAGCATATTAATGCTCAACCAAAACATCCAGATTTTACCCATCATTCTCATCCTTTAAATGTAAATGTAGGAGTCGGATATGGAGGAGACTGGCCTTCTAGTGTTCCTAATGAATATACATTTGAGGCAAGGGTAGGGTTTTATCCAGGAACTGATCCATCAGACGTCCAAGAAGAAGTAAAGCAATGGTTGTTAAAAGCCTCTGAACAGGATGACTGGCTAAAGGAGAATCCACCGGAGATTACATTTTTCGGTTTTCATGCACCAGGATATACAATATCTAAAGATAGTGAGCTTTTTAACTGTATAGCTTCAGCACATAAAAAAACAACAAATGAAGAAATGGAATCATTGGCATTCACTGCTACTACTGATCTTCGTGCATTTGGTGAGTTTGGTATACCTGCAACGTGCTATGGACCAAGCGGAGCCAATATGCATGCACCAAATGAATATATTGACTTAGACAGTCTTAAAACTGTAACAAAAACAATTGCTGCATTTATTTTAGATTGGTGTAAGGAGAATAACTAGGACTTAATTTAATAGTTAAATAACTTAAATAAAGACAAGTTCATTAGTCCAGCGAAATATTGCGCTAGTGAACTTGTCTTCTCATTCATTTTCTTATGCTGCTTTTTTACTTTCTTTTTTTGATACCCTACTCTTACCTAAAAAGTAAAGAATCGTACCAATCAAATACCAGCCTCCAACAATAAGCCATTCAATTGGCCATACAAGAGAAGATGGCATTCCTGGCATGTAGAATGAAATAAATAGAATACTTAACAGAATTGCTAGAGTCCCCGCTGTTTTTCCATATTTAATTTTATATGGACGTTCCAATTCCGGTTCTGACTTGCGTAGTTTAAGGAACGAAATCGATACAATAAGATAACCAAGTACGATTCCAATTCCACCTGCATTTACAAACCAATCTAATGCAGAATGGCCTAATAAAGGTGCAAAAAATCCAAGTAATCCCAGGAAGACGATACCGTGTGTTGGTGTCTTGAATTTTGGATGAATATAGGCAAACCAGCTCGGAATCATATCACGGATTGCCATCGCATATAAAATACGACTCCCACCGATAATGAATGCATTCCAACTTGTAATGATTCCGGCAACCCCTGCGATTACAATAATATTAGCGAATGCTTGACTATTAAATAAATTCCCCATTGCATCAGCTGTTGCTAGACTAGAAGTCGTAAGCTCAGCTGGTGTAAGTCCTACAGCAACGCCAAAAGCAATTAAAATATAAAAGATAATCGCTACAATAATAGAAATGATAAGAATTCTTCCGATAAATTTAGGTGGAGCTTTTACCTCTGAAGCAATTTGTGGAATAACATCAAATCCAACAAATAAAAATGGGATCATAATTAATACAGTCATGATACCGCCAACGCCTTCACCAAATAGTGGTTGAAGATATTCTGTGTTACCGTTTCCAATTCCACCAAAAACAAGTACTAATCCAATCAGGACAACAGCCGCTGTAAGTATGTTTTGTGCAATAGTCGCTGGCTTGATTCCGAAATAATTAAGTGATGTAAGTAGTAAAGACCCGATGGAACCAATTAATGCCCACGTGAAATAAATATCGAATCCATCCAAGCTCCACATATAGCCTTGATGATTAACTGGAATGATATAATCAATTACAGTTGGTAGAGCAACTGCCTCAAACGTAATAACGGAAACATAACCAAATAGTACACTCCAGGCTGCTAGGTAACCTAGCGTTCGGTGATGCGGGAAGGCACGGAGAACAAAGACCATTCCTCCACCAGCTTCAGGTATTGCGGCGGCAAGTTCTGCATAGGTGAGACCAATGAAAATAACCAACAAACCACCTAGTCCAAATGCGATCGCTGTGCCTAGAAAGCCAGCATTACTAATCCACACCCCTGACATAACAACCCACGCCCAACCAAGCATAGCACCCATGGAAAGGAAGAGAACATCGGTCATGGACATGGACTTTGTGAATGTATTACCCCCTGTATTTTTCTTACCCATAAAAACACCCCTTGTTTATCTTGTTGTAAGCTAGTCTAAAATGAAATGGGCTTGCTTTGAGATAATAGAACCACTCATTAATGTATTTCTTGATTTATTAAAAGTCATGATAACAATGCAAGCTTCTTAAAGGCCTATCCATTCATTCTAAAATAGGATTTATACGTTGAAACTCTCCTTCTCTTTTTATAAAAACTCTATTTATAAGATTACAACCGCCAAGCAGCTTGTTTGGGCTGTTGGCGGATATTTAAAATAAGCTTATAGATTTCCAATTGATAAATATTTCGTTTCTAAATAAGGCTCGATTCCCTCACTGCCACCTTCTCGGCCGATTCCACTTTCTTTCATTCCCCCAAATGGCGCATGTGCGGCAGATGGTGCTCCGTCGTTCCAACCAACGATTCCGAAGTCGAGGTTTTCATTTAAGTAAACCCCTGTACGGTAATCATTTGTGAAGAAATAAGATGCTAACCCAAATGGAGTACTATTGGCAATCCTGATTGCTTCGTCTAATGCAGTAAATGTGGTGATTGGAATAACTGGTCCAAATGTTTCTTCTTGCATAATATTCATCTCTTCTTTTACACCTTTTAAAACAGTTGGCTGGATGAAGAAGTAGCCTTTTTCTTGGTTGGCATCGAATACGTTACCAGTTAGGACCTCAGCACCTTTATTAACCGCATCTTCTAGCTGGAAAACAACTTTATTGAATCCCTTTTCATTAATGACCGGACCAACATCTGTATCTTCATTCAAACCATTACCTAACTTTAATTGACTTACTGCACTTGCCAGCTTTCGAGAGAATTCTTCTACCACGCTTTCATGTACTAAGACGCGGTTTGCACAAATGCACGTTTGTCCCGCATTACGGAATTTTGAAGCGACGGTCTGGGTTACGGCGAAATCAACGTCTGCATCAGCTGCAACAATGACTGGTGCATGTCCACCAAGTTCCATTGAGATATGTTTCACCGTATCAGCACTCTTTGCAATAAGAGACTTACCTACTGGAGTGGACCCTGTAAATGTGATTTTACGGATGTAAGGACTACTTGTAAAAATATCACCAATTGTTGAGCCATTACCGTTCACGCATTGTACTACATTTTCTGGAATCCCGGCATGGTGAGCAAGCTCAATTAATTTTATTGTTGTCAGTGGTGTTTCTGCAGCTGGTTTTACAATAAATGTACACCCTGCAGCAAGTGCCGGGGCTGCCTTTCTCGTCATCATGGCTGCAGGGAAGTTCCAAGGTGTAATTGCTGCGACTGGACCAACTGCTTGACGTGTAATGATAATTCGCTTTGTTTCCGTGTTTGCCGGAATGGTCCGTCCGTAAAGACGTTTTGCTTCTTCAGCATACCAATCGATATAACTTGTTGCATAATCGACTTCACCAAGCGACTCTTTAATTGGCTTTCCACTTTCTAGCGTCATCACCTTAGCAATTTCCTCTTTACTTTCCTGAATAAGGCGAGACCATTTTTGCAATAGACTTGAACGCTCATGGGCATTGACAGAAGACCATGCTTTAAAGCTTTCGTGGCTTCTTAAGATAGCTTGTTCGACTTCTTCTTTGGTGTTTGTTTTTACTTCTTCGATTAACTCACCTGTTGCTGGATTCTTTACTGAAATATATTCTGTCAATGTTAATTCCTCCTATCGATTAGCGAAAGCATCTTCAAGAATTGCTAATCCTTTGTTCAATTCTTCATCTGTTATTACAAGTGGAGCTAAGAAGCGAATGACATTTCCTTTAATTCCGGCAGATAATAACAGCAAACCATTATCGTTTGCATATTTAGCAATTTTAGCTGTCGTTTCTTTATCTGGGTTTTTATTTTGACGGTTATCGACAATTTCAACAGCAACCATCGCACCTAGACGGCGGATCTCACCGACAAACGCATGCTTCTCTTGTAGTTCTGTAAGTTTATTTTCAATCTTTTCACCGACGATTTCCGCCTTGGCAGGTAGATTCTCTTCTTCCATAATATCAATGACTGCTAATGCTGCGGCGCATGCAACAGGGCTTCCTGCATAAGTCCCACCAAGTTCTCCAGGATTTGAAGCATCCAGAATTTCTTTACGGCCAACAACGCCACTTAGTGGAAGACCAGCTGCAAGGGACTTCGAAACCGTAATTAAATCTGGCACTACATCGAAATGATCAATTCCAAAATATGCCCCAGTACGTCCAAAGCCAGTTTGGATTTCATCTGCTACAAAAACAATGCCATGCTCCGAGCAAAATTCTCTTACCGCTTGCACGAACTCTTTAGGAGGGATAATGAATCCACCTTCTCCTTGAACTGGTTCCATAACGACACAAGCGACTGTTTCCGGTGCAACCGTTTCCACGAAAAAGTCTTTAAAATCCTGTATGACCTGGTCGGTATATGCTTCTTCCGATAATGATTCTGGTCTCTGATATGGATAAGGGAATGGAGCTTGATAGACTTCTGGCGCAAAGGGACCAAAGCCAAACTTATAAGGCTTTACTTTGCTCGTCATGCTCATCGTCATGTTGGTACGACCGTGGAATCCTCGAACGAACGAAACAACGGCTTGTCTACCTGTATATTTACGAGCTACTTTGACAGCATTTTCCACCGCCTCTGCACCTGAATTTAAGAGTAGTGCTTGCTTTTCAAAGTTTCCAGGTGTAATTTTACAAAGTTTTTCGGCAAGCTCAATATAGCCTTCATACATCATGACGTTAAAGCCGGGATGTAAAAATTTATCAATTTGTTCTTTAACTGCTTCCGTTACTTTCGGGTGTGTGTGTCCAACGTTTAAAGTACCAATCGCCCCTGCAAAGTCGATAAATTCATTTCCCTCGATGTCTGTAATTGTCGAGCCTTGTGCATCCCGCGCAATGTGTAAGTTTCCATTACTAACCCCACGAGGGATATATTTATTTCGTTTATCTTGCAACTCTTTTGTACTTTTAGTTAATGAATCCATTTTGTAATGCCTCCCATTTTCAGTATTTATACTGATATTATAAGATTCTGTTATAATGAAAAGTACCAGAATTATAATTAATATGGTACCAGAAGGAGAGGGAGAAGTTGATGATGTTAATCAAGGTTGATCGAGATAATACTGGAAAGCATATCTATCAGCAAATCTACTTAGAAATGAAAAAGAGTATTTTAGCAAATAAATTGGCTCCCGGTGAAAAGCTTCCTTCTAAAAGAAAGCTAGCACAAGAGCTGGGAGTAAGTAATAATTCGGTTACGAACGCGTATGAACAACTACTTGCAGAAGGATATATTTATACCGTGGAACGAAAAGGGTATTATGTGGAAGATATTAAACAATTTATGAGTCTGCAAGAGTTTTCCATGCGACCGGATTTTCCCGATGATTTGAAAGAAAAAGAGACGTCTGAGGATGATAAAGAAAGCTGGATTTCTTTATCACATATGTCGACAGACCTTTCGATATTTCCCTTTAAAGCATGGATGAAATGTGAAAGGATGGCAATTAAACATCACAAAAAAGAGCTATCAGAAATATCCCACCCTCAAGGCCCTTATCTTGTCAGGCAAACGATAGCTCGCCTTATCGCTGTTTCCCGTGGAGTGATGTGTGAACCGGAACAAGTGATAATCGGACCAGGAACCCAGCCGCTTCTTTGGCAGATAATGAATATGTTACCATCTGGAATTACGACAGCTATTGAAAACCCAGGATACTCTAGGCTTTATCAACAATTAAAAGATACGAATCATCAAGTTGCCCCCATTTCTTTAGATGATAAAGGGATTAATGTGAAAGAGGTGAAAGAACTTAACCCAAACCTTTTAATAATCACTCCATCTCATCAATTCCCAACAGGAATAATTATGCCGATTTCTAAAAGGATGGAATTGCTGAATTGGGCAGTGAACCAGGAGAATACTTATATTATAGAAGATGATTATGATAGTGAATTTAAATATGGTACAGATAACATCCCTTCTTTACAAAGTTTAGACAGACATCAGCGTGTTATTTATACAGGGACCTTTTCAAAAACAATGATGCCAGGCTTACGAGTTAGCTATTTCGTCTTGCCTCCTGCTTTGTTAAGGGAATATCGACGTAAGTATTCTAGTTGGATTCAAGGAAGTAATGTGCTCAGTTTATATACGCTTCACTACTTTATTGAAACTGGAGAATATGCTAAGCATATTAAGCGGATGAATAATAGCTACGAGGAAAAGCGGGAGTTGTTAGTTGAAGAATTAAAACGAAAATTTAAGAAGGATATTCATATTAAGGATATCCGAGCCGGCTTGCACTTTCTAGCTGAGTTTAAAACGAATAAGACATATGAGGAGGTAGCTCAGCTGGCGAAGAATAAGAAGCTTGAGTTGTACCCTTTAACTCGGTTCATGCTAAAGGAAGAGCAAGTTGATAGGGGGAATAAAATTGTGCTTGTGTTAGGATTTGCTAATATTTCTAGAGAAGAAATTCCAGAAGCGGTCGAACGATTGTATGAGATTCTTCAAGAAGATTGAATAAGGGAGGGAAACGATTGAAGCAGAGAACGATTAACATATTATTAGTCATAACAATTATCTGCATCTCCTTATCTGCAATACTTGTGAAATTATCGGATGCACCCTCGACGGTTATGGTCATGTACCAGATGTTTTTGGCATGTGTAATAATTCTTCCTATGGTTATTAAACATCGGAAAACATTTCTTAGGATACGAGTGAGGGAATGGGTAGCGATTGTATTTGCTGGTATCTTTTTAGCTGGACATTTTGGATTATGGTTTGAATCCTTAAATCATACAACGGTGGCAAGTTCTACTTTAATTCTAGCATTACAGCCTGCGATTGCCTTAGTTCTTGGACTACTATTCTTTAAAGAAAAGGTAGATATTCGTACCGTGTTTGCAATGGGAGTTGCTTTTATCGGGGTTGTCATTGTTGGAGGAGGTAATTTAGGAGGAGGAAGTGGTGCCTTCTTTGGAAATATTTTATCTTTCTTTGCCGTCGTTTCTGTTGTTCTATATTTAATGATCGGTCAGCGGAATGTAAAATCAATTAATCATTGGGTATACAGCTTTTTAGTCTTCTTTGTGGCTGGAGTAACGGTTGCTATCTTTAATTTAATTGGCGGGATACCTTTTACCGGTTATAGTACAAATGATTGGGCCGTCTTCATGATGCTCGCTATTTTTCCAACAGGGGCACATATTATTTTTAATTTGCTATTAAACTATGTCAATACTACAACTGTATCAATGGCTACGTTAGGAGAACCAATTGGGGCTTCTGTTTTAGCAATATTCCTTTTAAATGAGATGATTACACGAGTAGAAGCTGTTGGTGGTATCCTGATTATCGCTGGGATATTTTACTTTCTAAGGTTGCAAGGAGGTTCGAAGGAAGTGGTGCTGAAGGAATCGGAAAGCTTGTAAAATGAATGGGTACATAGATAGAATATGGGTACATGAAACGAAGGAGGACTACAATATGATAACAGATACAGATTTAAAGCATTTACGTCGTTGTGTGGAATTGGCAAAAATCGCTCTAGAGAAAGGTGACGAGCCATTCGGTTCTGTTCTCGTCTCAGCAGATGGAGAGGTACTTTTTGAAGACCATAACCATGTTGCGAGCGGAGACCATACGCAGCATCCGGAATTCGCTATCGCGCGCTGGGCAGCTGAGAATATGAAACCGGAAGAAAGAAGTAAAGCGACTGTTTATACTTCAGGTGAACATTGTCCGATGTGTGCTGCGGCTCATGGCTGGGTTGGTTTAGGTCGGATTGTATATGCAAGTTCTTCGGAGCAGCTTGCGGAATGGATGAGTGAACTGGGGGTTGCTCCGTCGCCTGTTCGGAATTTGCCGATTCAAGACGTTATTCGCGGTGCGGTAGTTGATGGGCCAGTTTCTGAGCTTGCGGAAAGGGTTAGAGAATTGCATTACAAGCTGCACCAGAAATAAAGCTTGAACAACTTATGCTCATGATTTTGCTTCGGTCAAGGACTAGGCCCCTTGACCTTATTTTCGTGCATGCAAAAATTTCCTGGAGCTATTGCGGAATATACTGTAAATTATAGGTATACATAATGCTTTAAATAATGGGGATGAGTCTTATGAAAATCGATCGCTTGATGGAAACGCTGCATATATTGAATGAATTGGGTGAAACGGATCGCGGGATTGAGCGGGTTGCCTATACATACGAGGAATATATCGCAAAGCAATATTTGATGAGAGAAGGGACACTGCTTGGGCTTGAAACGGAAATTGATGCCGCAGGGAATGTTATCATCCGCCTGCCTGGTGCGGATGACTCGCTTCCCCCCGTCATTATTGGCTCTCATTTAGATACGATTTACCAAGGCGGAAGGTATGATGGTCTACTTGGGGTAGTAGCTGGATTTGAAATTATCCGTTCGATAAAAGAGGCAGAGATAAGGACGCAGCATCCGATTGAATTAATCGGTTTCACTTGTGAAGAATCATCGCGTTTTAATTTCGCGACCCTTGGGAGTAAGGTGATGATGAATAAGGTAGATCTTGCGACATTGGAAAACTTGCAGGATAGAAATGGAGTGTCACTTAGGGAAGCGGTCAAGGAACAGGGGCTTGAGCTGGACCAGTTTCCGCAGGCGGATCAGAGCAATAGACGTGTAAAGGCATTTTACGAATTGCATATTGAGCAAGGACCAAAGTTAATCAAGGAAAACAAACAAATCGGTATTGTAACAGGTATTGCAGCACCACTCCGTTTAGCAATTCATATTTCCGGGAAGAGTTCCCACTCCGGAACAACAGGGATGAAGAATCGGCGTGATGCATTGCTTGCTGCTGCTGAGTTATCGCTAGCAGTGGAAGAAGCGAGTCTTTTGGAAGATGAATATGAAACGGTCGCAACTGTCGGAGTACTTGATATATCGCCAAGGGCCATGAACGTCGTGCCCGGCAGTGCATCACTCAAGGTGGATATCCGCAGTATATATGCTGATTCACGTGAACGGGTGCTTGAACGGATAAAGGAAAAGGCAGAGCAAATCGAGAAGAAGCGTGCGACACCAATTTCAATGGAGATCATCCAAAATGATGATCCGGTCATGATGGATGAAGACTTAGCGCAGGCGGTTGCAGTAACATGTGAGGAGGTCGGGGTTTCTTATATGTTTATGGCGAGTGGTGCAGGGCATGACGCGATGAACACAGCTTCCCGCTGGCCGGCTACTCTTATATTCGTTCCTTCTGTCGATGGTCTGAGCCACCATCCTGATGAATTTACGGAGGAAAAAGATATAGAAATTGGGGTAACGGTATTAGAGATGGAAGTTTTAAAGCAAGCGGGTGGATTTGTGAATAACTAGCAAGAGTGGATTTTGGCTGCCGGGTGAGTTTGTCAGGCCCTGAAAATGATGTGAATTTCTGCAGTGCGAAAGTTGAGTCATGAAGCAATAAAAAATAGGGTGGGAAAAGAAAATCATGAATATCCTCGTAACGTTGAATTCAAATTATATCAATCCATTAAAGACAATGCTGAAGTCCCTTTTTGTAAATAACCCTGGAGAATCCTTTGCTATTTATCTAATGCATTCGTCTATTGAAGATGAGGAACTGGATGATCTCATGCGGTATATTCAACAAGAGGGTCAGGAGCTTGTCGTGATTACAGTGGAAGAGAAGCACTTTTCTAATGCTCCAGTTGTTAAGCATTTTACGAAAGAAATGTATTATCGTTTACTAGCTTACCAAATGCTACCGCAAGAGCTCGATCGAATTCTTTATCTTGATCCAGATATTCTGGTCATAAATGAAATTCGCACCTTGTATGATATGGATATTTCGGAATATCTATACGCTGCTGCGTTCCATGATCGTTCCATTTTAAGCGATATTAACAAAATTCGCTTTCCGGGCTATGAAATAGATGAATATTATAATTCTGGTGTTCTGTTAATGAATTTAGAACGTCAACGGATGGAAATCAAGGAAGAGGAGATTTATAAATTTGTGGAGGAAAACAGGAAAAAGTTAATCTTGCCTGATCAGGATATTTTAAATGGTTTATACTCGGCAAAAATAAAAGATATCGATGAAATCTTATATAACTTCGATGCACGGTTTTATCTGTATTATCGATTAGCTAACAAAAATAAAATTGATATGGATTACGTTATTCGCAATACAGTGATCATTCACTTTTGCGGGAAGAAAAAGCCATGGCATGTCAATTATTCCGGTAAATTTCATTCCTTGTATAAGCATTATGAAAGAATGGCTTTAGGATAGTTTCTTACCCTTCACTACGCAGCGGAGCAGTTCCTGAACTAGCTAAGCCCATTCGGGAACTGCTCCGCTTTTAGTTTCTTGGAAAAAGTTAGACTCCTCACACTCGGTTATTGAATAGTTCGAGGAACTTGCTCCCTCGACCCTCTTTGCATGAAGAAAACGAAGAGAACCAATACAAGCCCAGCTATGTTCAAGATGATGCTTGGGAATACAAACAAACAGCCACTACTTAATAAAAGGATACGATCTAGTACGGTCGCACTCGTAACGAGCCAGCCAATCATCGCTCCAGTAAGTGCAACAATACCAAGTAAAGCTGTAAGAACAGCTAGAACGATTTCTCCGATTGAACCATCCAGCAACAATGCTGGCTCCAGCACGAACATAAATGGAATAATAAACCCAACAATTCCAAGCTTTACGGCCTCTAAGCCAACTCGGTTCGGATTTTCCTCGGCAATTCCGGCAGCTGCATAAGCTGCGACCGCAACTGGTGGCGTGATTGCTGAAAAAATGGAGAAATAAACGATAAATAAATGTGCTGCCATTGGCTGAACACCTAATTCAATTAATGCAGGGGCAGCAAGCATGGCTGTTAAAATATAAGCAGCAGCGACCGGCATGCCCATTCCTAACACAATACAGATAATCATTACAAGCAGCAATGTGGGAATGAGAAGTCCGCTCGTTAAACCTAGCACAATACTTGTCAATTTCCCCCCAAGCCCTGTAGACATGATTGCGGTAATGATTAAGCCTGCAACAGCACAAGCCGCCGTAACAGGAATGGACGATTTTGCCCCGTCAACAAGTGCTTGAATCGTCGCTTTAAAACCAATCCGTGTTTCCCTGCGAAACCAGCTTACGACGATAATAGCTAGAATTGCGTAAAATCCTGTTCTTGATGCGCTATATCCCTGAATAAGGAAGTACATAAGCACGATGAAGGGGATAACATGATACCAGCCTTCTTTCAGCACCTTTTTAATGTCTGGGATATTTTCTTCTTTCGGCCGTGGCATATCAGAACGCACGGCCTCTAAATGAACCATCAACAGCAAGGAAACATAATAGAGAATCGCGGGAATTGTTGCAGCAAGCGCAATCATCCCATATGGGATTTGGGTTACCGCGGCCATTAAGAAGGCAGATGAACCCATAATCGGCGGCAGAATGCTTCCACCAGTTGATGCTGCCGCTTCAATACCCGCAGCAACAGACGGTTTATAGCCACTTTTTTTACTCACTGGAATCGTAAAAGATCCCGTCGCAACAACATTCGCCGTTGGGCTTCCGGAGATAGATCCGAAAAAGGCACTTGTTAACACAGCTACTTTCGCTGCGCCGCCTCGTGTTCTCCCAGCAATTGCAGTCGACAATTGAAAGAAAAATTCACCTGCTCCAGCCTGTTTTAAAAATGCACCAAACAAGAGGAACATAAACACAAAGGTGGCCGCTACCGAAACTGGAGAACCCCACAATCCGTTATAGCTGAAGGCAAGCTCATGCATGACTTCTGTAAAAGAAAACTCCCGGTGCTGCCAGATCCCCGGCAAATAATGCCCGAAGAAAATATAGCTAAAACCAGCGAGCACAATCGCAATAATCGGAAAGCCCATCGTCCGGCGGGCAGCTTCAATTGCTAACACGATAAATACAAGCCCGAAAAATAAATCAAGAGTCGTGAGCGGGTCCATAATTGGAATCCTTACTGATATACGCTCCGCATGCATAGAAAAGTAAACTCCAGCTAGAATGACGAGAAGTACCGCTGTATAATCGATCCAAGTCGGATTCTCCGTTGTTTTACATTCGTGAGCTTTCCTGGAATAACCATACAGCAAAAAGGCAATTGCAAGAATACCAGATAAATGCAGTGCCATTTGATTCAAGGGATCTAATTTCCCCCAAATGACCGACCAAATTTGATAGACTGCAAGAATACAAGCAAGCAGTCTGAAGATATGTAAATGATAGGATGATAGCTGGCGACGGTACCCATACCCAAACCAGCCAATTATACGTGCTTTCAGGTTCACCATTGAACAATCTCCTTTATCGAATGCTAAGCTTTAATTATTTTTTAGCAGTCCTTTTTCTTTAAAAAACTTTTCCGCCCCTGGATGCAGCGGGAGTGCTCCAACATTGCTCATATTTCTTTTCGTTAACGCTTTAAATTCTTCATGAACGGTATCTAAAAAGTCTAGATTATTGTAAATACTTTTCGTGACAGCATAGACTTCCTCATCGGGAACATCTTTGTGAACCATAAGAATTGCCGGTGTGCTCACCGTCTGAACGTCTTCGGTGAGAAAATCATATGTACCAGCTGGAATGATGTTCGGCTCCATTCCTAAGTTTTCGGCAATGGTCTGGATCATTTCTTCATCAAAGGAAATCATATTTAAATTCGTCGTTGTTGCCGCTTCGATAATATTACTGGAAGGAGCGGATTCAGCATTTCCCGCCGCATCAAGCCTACCATCTGCCATCAGTTCAAAAGCCATCGAGCCAGAGAGGAAATCAACTGAACCACCCTCAGAAATAATATCTTCATAGGTTACCCCGTAAAATCTTAAAATTTCCCGGGTAATAACCTCGCCTGCCGAACCTTGTTGATTCACGGATATGTGGAGCGGACCATTTTCTAATAAGTCTTCAACCGAAGTCACCCCAAGCTCTTCCCTTGAAAAAAGCTGATAATAGTTTGCCGGCACAACGACACTAACGGCACGAATGTCTCGAAAGGCTTGATTATACGGCTCTAGTCCTTTATAAGCCGCATAAGCTGTCATCGAATAGGACAAGCCATAAGGAACTCTACCTGTTCCGACCATTAATGGATTTTCAATAATGCTTCCAGGCTCGACCGTTATAAATGATCCACCATGCTCCCGTCGAATCGATTCCGCGATTCCCTCTGTAAACACTGCCCATGCTCCGCCAGTGCGTCCGCCTTTGATTGTTGTCGTAAGCTGCGTATTTTGTTCATTTGGTTTTTTAGAACTTGCTTCGCTTCCACATGCGACTAATAGTAAGAATCCAAGTAAGATTATGGACACCTTCCAAACGTTTTTCATTATGCTTCTCCTTGCTTGAGCCTTAGTTATTTTCTTACTCTTCTTTCACAAGTAAACTAATATCCAGCGCCTTCACGGAATGGGTTAACGCACCGAGCGAAATATAGTGGACACCTGTTCCTGCATAAGTTGCTAGGTTTTTGAGATTAATACCACCAGACGCTTCCGTGATAATTGGGGACGGCACGAGCTTAGCAAATTCCTTCACTTCTTCAGGAGTCCGGTTATCAAACATAATCACATCGGCCTTTGCCTCCACTGCTTCAAGCACCGCTTCTTTATTCTCCGTTTCCACTTCAATCTTCACCATATGCCCAAGCGCTTTTCGAGCCCTTTCGACCGCTTTTGTAATCGAGCCGGCATACGTTATATGGTTATCTTTAATCATAACGCCATCATATAACCCGTTCCGATGATTTTTCCCGCCACCGACCGTTACCGCATATTTCTCGAGCATGCGTAAGCCAGGTGTCGTCTTTCTCGTATCACATATTTGAATGGAAGAGTCATTCAGCGTTTCTACACATTGATTCGTTAATGTCGCAATTCCGCTCATTCGCTGCACCAGATTTAAAATAACCCGTTCCCCTGTTAAGATATTCCGAACCGAGCCACGAACTTCCGCTATTCTCTCACCCCGTTGCACATAGTCTCCGTCTGTATAATGAAGGGAGATTTCTAACTTTGAATCTAGTAAATGATAAGCTTGTTGAATGATGTCTGAACCTGCAATAATCCCAGATTCCTTCGCGATAAAAACACCGCTTCCATTTTGCTCCGCCGGAAAAATCGCATGACTCGTTAGATCTTGATCGCCAATATCCTCCATAAAAAAGTCCTCTAGCATTTTTCGTAGTTTGATTTGATTCATAGTATGTCCGCTCCATTTTCTTTTTAATAGAATTAACTTGTTAATTACTTCACATACATTGCATAAAAATAAGCTGAGTGGGATAATGTATGTGGGTGTCATGACACCTATATTTACACAAAATCAATATAATAGCAAGGGCTAATTATAAGAATTTTTATAAATAAGGGGATGAAGACATGCAAAGTAAAGAAAAAATGTCATCCAGTGAGCGCCAACAACTGATTATAAATGAACTGAAGAAGTCGAAAGAGCCAATTACCGCATCCAAGTTCGCGGAAAAAGCGAATGTATCGAGACAAGTGATTGTGCAAGATGTGTCGATTTTAAAGGCAAAGAATGAGCCAGTTGTTGCAACAAGTCAGGGTTATATTTATATGGGCAATCAACCGGAAGACAACCTGGTGCGAAAGACAATCGTTGTGAACCATACGCCGGAACAGACGTTAGAAGAATTGTATATTATTGTCGATCATGGGGTGACCGTGAAGGATGTGAGTGTGGATCACCCGGTTTATGGGGATATTACCGCTTCGATTCGGGTGAGCAATCGAAGGGAGGTTGATCTTTTTTATGAGAATTTGCGGGGACCGAATGTTGCGCATTTATCTTCGCTGACGAACGGGTTGCACCTGCATACGTTGGAGGCAGATTCGGTGGGGAAGATTGAGGAGGTTTGCCGGGAGTTGGGGGAGGTTGGGGTTTTGGTAGGAACGGCAGATTAAGACGAGATCAGTCTAATTTGGAGAGAAAAATTTGTGCGATGGAAAGCTAGTTAGACGCTATCAATTTACAGGTGTTTTTATAACACTCAACTTTCGCAGAGTAAAGGTGACATCTAATCCTTATCTGGTATAGTGTTTTGGAAATTCATTATGAACCTTGACATCTGCCGATTATAAAAAAGAAAAACACCTCCACTTTTGGTATAGTTTAATTATCGAGAAAAAACTACCAAATAGAAGAGGTGCCTCCTACTATGGTAACGAATAATGACCATAATAATCAACTGCCAACCGAATTAAAATTTGGTTTTAATGAATTACAATTACAGATGTCATCAGTTATGGATACGGTCCCTGTCCCTTCCATAACCCTACACACAATTAAATTAATATGCGGGGTGCTAAACAATGAATTATAAAGAGTTCATGGAAATTGTTAATAAAAAATTAACGAGTATGTCAGACTCTGAAAAAGATAGTTGGATATACAATCTAGCTAGAGTCACGAAAGAAGATAAAAGAATTGCATTTTTAAACTTTACAATTGATCAGCCAGGCGAACATTTAATTACTCCCGATGTGGAATGGATAGGAGCATTCTGTGAAGATATAGAAAGTGGAGAAATTTATTTTGAATGCACTGGCTATGAAGTGTACGGTGAAAACTATTGGGATAGTGATTTTAAATACGATTATTTCGATGAATTTAAAATTGGTAATGATTTGTTAAGGGCATTCCAGCAAGCAGAGGAATTGTTATACCAAAAAAATTACATTCAAGCTGCTAAACTTTATGAATCGCTATGCATGATGGTGTTTCAAACAAATGAAAGGGATGCAGGAGAGTGGGATGAGCTTGAACTGGAGGATCTTGTAGAAGAAAATATAGTAGAATTAGATTTAAACCATATTGCTAAACATGCTATCTATGCAAAATATCAGGCTACGGAAGGAAAACGGAGACCTGCTGCATTATTTAATTATTTCACATGGAAAATGTCAACAAATCTAAGAATGGAAGAAATATTTATTATAGGCCCTGAGGCGCTTGCGGATCTGGATTTATTTATGGAAGACTGGATTTCCTTTTTAGGAAATAAACAAGGGGATTTGGCAGGGAAACTATTGATCGAAGCATGTATGTATCAAGGGGGAATTCATCGACTATGTGAAACAGCTAAGGTCGTGTCGGCAACCCATCCCATACTGTATAAATATGCATGTGAGCATCTATTGAACCAAAACCAAGTGATAGAGTGTGAAAAACTCGGACTTGAAGCAATGCAACAGTTACCTAAAAACCTGATTATTCGAGCTGAAATTGCGGATTTGACTGCTAAAGCTGCAAATAGTTTAGACCATCATGAAACGGTAGAAAAATGCTATGTGGCTGCCTTTTATTCGGATTCAAGTTTAAGTAACTATCTACGTTTATTTCAATTAACTGAAGGTGGACGCGAAATAACAAGCCAAGCAGCAAAATATGCAAAAACATTGCCCGAACAAAAAATAGATTACGATTATCGAGTAAATCGACAATTACTAACAAATAACCTTTCAAAGGAACAAAAAGAGGTTATAGCTTTTTTTAATGCTGAATTTGAAACTGTCTATGAAGATTGTAAAAAAGAGACAACTAAACTGGGTTGGAGTAACAGTTTCATAGGGATAGCTGTGCCACTTTTTATTTTAGCGCTAAATAAGAACTCGGAAATTACAAAAGCTGGACAACAGCTTATCAATGGTTTTGTACACAGACTAGGATATACGAATTCCAATAGGGATTGCTTTCTAGATCAGTTCCTAACTTGGAAAGAAAAAATTGATTTATCTGCTGAACAATATGAAAAATATATTCAATGGTTATCAAAAGTAGTAGACCAAAGAACAGAAGCCGTCATCACAACCCTTTGCTTAACTAATTCTAAATTTTTATACAATATCCTCAGTGTAGCTAAAAAATCAAAAAGTAAGTTTATTTTCTGTTCCTGAAAGCAACCTTTGTATATTTTCCCTGTGTTTAATTATAATGATAAGAGCCATTAGGCATACAAATATATTGAAATATAAAGTATGCTCAAAAATAGGAATAAATGAAATAACTGCTATAAGTGTTGTAGCACCTATGGTACCTAAAGATACATAACGTGTTAAAGCTATTATTATTACAAAAAAAATAAGGCATAAAAGACCCATAATCCAGTCAATCATAAATAGTACAGCTACTGCTGTTAGTGCTCCCTTACCCCCTTTAAACTTAAAATATATCGGCCAGTTATGCCCTATAACAGCTCCTGCGCCTGCCGCTAAGAGGCTTAAGGAATCCATTGCCCCTCCCGAATAAAAGTAAACACCAAGTAACAAGCCTATAAAACAAGCAATTATACCTTTTAATATATCTCCTATAAGAACAAAAGCTGCAGCAGGTTTCCCAAGTACCCTTAGAGTATTTGTAAGCCCGGCACTATTACTTCCATGGATTCTAATGTCCGTGCCGTATATTTTCCCTACAATCACTGCTGTATTAAGGCTACCTAAAAAGTAACCAAAAGCTAAGGCCACAAAAAGCTTTAAAATATCCATGGTCTCTCCTCTTGTTTGCCCCATTATTCAGTCTATTCGTTGTTTTGTATCTGTACTTCCCAACTATGTAATTTGATTTTTTATTATCTTTTTCTACGGTGTAACTGCCATTAAAATTACCTATCAGAGCATAAACAAACATTAGCCATGGAAGATTCAGGTGTGGCATAAATCGCTAGCATATTTACAACACTTGTCACTGAACCAACCATCAACTACCGACTCAACCCCTAAACACAATCCTCTGATTCTTCTCAGCCACGTCCTCAAATACTTTTATTATGGACTCTCCATAACTTCCAAGCTGCTCAAGCATTTCTTCACGATAAATCAAGCGAATTTCAAGGGGATGATGGTAGGTGCTTAGGGCGTCCCATAGTGCGTCAAGATTGTTCCCGTAATATTCATCAAGATGCAGTACAGTTTTTAAATATAGATGTACTGCATCTTTATCCTGCATTTTTCGCCCATCAAGTGTGATGTGTTCCATTTTATTCATCTCCGTATAATAAGGTAAATGTATCATAATGATCGTCGGTGTAGTAAATTAATCCGTCATTGGAATAAACAATGCGCTTTGGACCGCGATAGCCGCCTTCGTAGTCTATATCAGCTTCATAATACTGTCTATTCGCTTTGTCAGGGAGGCTTCCCTCTCTGTTTCCAAATCTGTCGCCGCCAATACTTTTCTGATCAGTTACTTCCCAAAGGTTCCCTTCACTAGCCACCCAGCCTAACTTACTAGCTTCTGACTTTGTAATATAATTGTCTGGAAGTTTATTAAAAGTATGGATATATAAAGCAACCTCATCCTTGCTTGTATAATAACCATCTTCCTCTATCAACCGTTCTGTATTTGCGGTGGCAGGTTCTGGTGCTGACTCATCAAAAGCAGCAAATAGATCTGCAGCTGAACAACTAGTTAAAATAACTCCAATTAGGAGTATGCTTAGTAAATATATGATTCGTTTCATTCATCTCACCTTTAATCTAATTTCTAATCATTATAACAAATGATTTTGTATAATACGTAATAGATTCAAATATAACTTGATTTGCTATAATAAGATAATGAAAATTAAATTAATACGGACGAGGGGGTTTTTACTTGAAAAAGAAATTACTCATTCATGCGTAATCTCATTTCATTAGTAGATATAAGATTTTACTCATTCGCTTTCATTTGATCCTAAAGTAAATTGAATCGACTCAATCTGTTCTTTCATTCTAGCCTTACTTTCAGTCTTCAATTCCTCACATTCTTCCTTAGAACCAACACATTCCGTTTGATATATAATTTCTATCCCGCCATTCTCTACCTCATTTTGCAAAAAACCCGCATACCCATGATATGGCCCTTCCCTCTCGAAATAAGAAAGATATAAGGTCTGATTTTCAGAAGGTAATTTTTCATATTCAAGTTCTTGTCCTACCCGTTCATTAATTATATTTAAGATAGTACCTTCTCGCCCTGTTTCATCTAAAGAATCATAGTTCAGTCTAATTGAACTCTTAAGTTTGCCCTCATCAATGCCTATAAATATACCTTCATAATCCTTCTCCTTTAATGCATAGCCATGCCCATCTATCATTCCATTTAAGGGAAAATCCATTTCATACTTCCCGGTCCCAGATAAAAAAGGATAATAACCAGATCTCGTTTCTTCCGTAGATTCTAATAATCCTCGAGTAAATTCATCCTCAAATGCCCGGCCATCTGGCAATTCATCTTCGTTCATTTCTGACGGTCTCTTCGTTTGTTCTTCATTATTCACTTGGCAGCCTACTAGTAGAAAGATTAATATGAATAAAATCAAATACGCCCATTGCTTCACATTCTAGCCTCCAATAACATCTGATTAACAATAAAAATAATTTAGTCTACTGGTGATAAGTATAATAAGGAACAGGATAGAATGGAAGAGTGGGGGTGTTTTCTGAATTATTTATCGCAGGTTAACTGGTTGTAAGACCCCCACTTCAATCATTCAGCTGATTTGATGAACAGCAGCCTGAGCGAATCGAAATGAATTCTTATGACGATTTGAGTCTGGTTGCCCAATTTATTGACAACGATGCAGACCACAAAAGGCTGTAATTCTCACGCATGACTTTCGTAACACTGGAGATGACATGGGTAAGTTAACGAAATTTTATTATGACAGGGGATTTGATATTTTACTTCCGGATGCACGAGGGCACGGAGAAAGTGATGGAGACTATATGGGATATGGCTGGCATGATCGAACACCGGTAGCAATCATTTGACTTCACGAGGTGTTACTTGGCATACGTATGAGATGGGCTCTAAGTCGGTCCTCACCGGTTTAAAGCCGCAACTTGCGAAGAAAATTGCTTTCTTAGGAGTAGCCAATACTTTACAGACAGAAGTGAAAGGGACCTTGCAACAAGCATTTACAGGAGTATTTGACAGCGAAATCTGAAGAAATAGCACACTCTCCTAATGAGCATAATGAACTATACCAGCCAATCTAGACGTATGGAGAAAGAATTTTCACTTGAATGCATTGCTGACATACCTAATAAGTAGTTGAACCAGGGATAAGCCTGATTCAACTGCTTATGTTTTTGTGCTTTTCTTTTTGAATCGGTGTTCTAATTGGGTACGAGTACTTCTTTTTAGATTTCCTATACTTATATCACTTAACCAACCATTGAAATTGAGCAGTAAATCGGGGCTAAGAGCGGATTTTTATAATCAATTACAACATATTTTTAAGTAGACTGAATAACTGTTATATTAAATTTTGAAGAAGTGAATATACGGTTATGAATCTTTTGAAAGTCAAATGTTCGATTGTTAGTTCTTCATCTGCCTCTTGTTTCGTCTAGGAGGGAGATGGATGGCTTTTCTATTGTTATTCCTATTACTTAATAACGAATATATTTTCATAGGCTATGGTAATGCGTTGTGTTTTCATTTCATCTACTTGCTCATCGAATCGATTAACTACCTGTCCAATTTTACATCAAACAGCAGGTTCGTATTCCAAACCTCTAATTGTTTTGTTTTCAGAACCATCTCATCGACTATCTCTCCCTTTTGCCCTTCATCAATAAAAGTCTTATTTACGAGAGAGAAAAATTCTGTGTCACATTTTCTAATACGATCTGCGTGTCTTATTAAAGTGTCTTTTTTATATGAAAAATCTTTCAATGGAAGTAGATCTTCCGTAACTGTGATTGAATGCGTCTCACTCATTTTACACACCCCTCATTAAGTCAAACTGTTTAGAGATACGCTCATCCTCTTCAAACAAAGATTCAATTGCTTTGCGATAGCCTTCTATTTGTAAGCGTGCTTTTTCCACCGACTCTCTTAATATGTGTATTTCTTGATTGAGATCCGCTTGTTCGAGTGGATATAGTACCTCATGTACTCGAATACCTGTGACTTTTTTCGTGAATGTCGGATATAATCCATGCTTGGCAAGTAGATGATGATACAGACGCGGGCTTCCCTCCATATCATTTATTTTATGAATGACTTTTCTTCTTTCATCCTTGTAAGCATCCATTATTTCCATTTCAATAGCCTTGGAGAATTGCGCTATTTCGGCTTCCTTTTCTTGTAATACTCTCGCGCCTTGTTGGTACATTTGAAGGGCGGCAGACATATTCACTTTGATTTCTTTTTTTCCACTAGTTGCTGTAAAAATCATATCTGGTCCTATATATGATTTTTTCCCTCCGGTTATGGATTCTAACAATTCTAGGATTCCATGACTTTCTCCTATCCTATTCAAGATATCAAGAAAATCCTCCTGGTTTAATGTTTCTAGACTTTTATGAATGGAGTATATATGCATGATAACTTTCAGAATAGATCCAGTATCACCACCTAATTGTGCAGAAAAGTTACCAGAATCTCGAATTACAACGTTTCTTTCTATCGCAGTTTTTATCCCCAAGAGTTCATGCTCAATTTTGGCTATTTCGGTGACAAGCACTTTTTTTTGTTTTTCTGTGATATAGCCAGCTTCCTGAAATCTGCCGAAAATAATATCTGCATTACTTGTAATCGTTTGGATATGTGACAATAATTCGGGAACTTTCTCATTCAAATTTCTAATTAGGGTATCCAATTCACCCTGTTTTGATATATATAATTTAAGCATATCTCCAGCCCCATCGACTCCTCTGATAAGATCCATATCAACTCCTAGAATATCGTAAAGCGCCGCATCTAATCCACCCTCCTGGGAAGCTGTTGTGTATTGAATGGCTAATGCTTGAAAATCCTGTATGACGTGATCTGGAATATCATCCATGATTGACCGCAGACCTGGATAATCTGGATTTGTATCAATATACTCCACCTCACCGAGCGTAAAAAATCCACGTGTCCCACTAACGGCATAGAGGGGATCATCGAGTGAAATGACTTGGTGAATGTTATCTGCTTTGTCTGCGTAATAGTTTTTTGCGAATGCTTCGAGTTGTGCAGGGTCTAGGTTGTAGATGGCATTTTCATCAGACACAGGAATGGAAAACCTTTTATTTAGTTTTTCTGCAAAGTCTTTATCAGCATAATATAGTTGATAATAGTTAGTTTGAGCACCATTAACACTATAAATTTTATCAAAAGTATCATGAAGTAGAAGTGCAGTCGTGTTATTATTATGAGCTAAAGAATGAGAAAGACCAATGACACTTAATTCATCTTTAGTTTCAATGTGGTGAATCACTTCCTTAGTAAATAAATTAGTTGCTCTAGCTTGAGAGTATTCTAGACCTGCAAACATAGCTTTAAGATTATATTCCCAATCCTTCATATCTTGGGTTCCTTGAGAAATGACATAGAGTTCATTAATCCCCCCTTTTTCAGAATAGAAATGAACCGCTGTCCCATCATATCCAGTATCTTTTATATCCGGATTCTCGGACTCCGAAGTATGGAATATTTCTATATTTGCACCAATCTCCTTTCCATATTCTTCTATATACAATTGTTTTAGTTTACTTTTAAAATCTTCTTCTTTGAGACCCTTATATTCTAAATCAACCATGCGTAATCTCATTTCATTAGTAGATATAAGATTTTCACTCATAAGTTACTCATTCGCTTTCATTTGATTCTAAAGTAAATTGAATCGACTCAATCTGTTCTCTCATTACATCTATACTTTCCGCTTTTTTGGCCTCACATTTTTCTTTGCTTGCATTACATTCTGTCTGATATATAATTTCTATCCCGCCATTCTCTACTTCATTTTGCAAAAAACCCGCATACCCATAATACATTTCAGTTTCAAAATAAGAGAGATATAATGTGCTGTATTCCGAAGTGAATTTATCATATTCAAGTTCCTGACTTATTCGATCATTAATCATGTCTAATTTCAAATCTTCACGCCCTCTCCGATCTGTTGAATAATAGTTTAGGCTAAGTGCACTTTTCAGCTCTCCATTATCTATGCCAACAAATACACCTTCATAATCTTTATCTTTTAGAGCATAGCCTCTTTCACCTACTCTTCCGTTTAGAGGAAAATCCATTTCATACTTCCCGGTCCCAGATAAAAAAGGATAATAACCAGGTCTCGTTTCTTCCGTAGATTCTAAGAATCCTCGAGTAAATTCATCTTCAAATGCCCGGCCATCTGGCAACTCATCTTCGTTCAATTCTGACGGCCTCTTCGTTTGTTCTTCATTATTCACTTGGCAGCCTCCTAGTAGAAAAATTGATATGAATAAAATCAAATACGCCCATTTCTTCACATTCTAGCCTCCAATAACATCAAATTAACAATAAAAATAATTTAGTCTTCTGGTGATAAGTATAATAAGAAACAGGATAGAATGGAAGAGTGGGGGTTAATAATAGGTTAATGAATGATAAAAATGAAATTTACAGGGGGATATTGTTTGAAAAAGAAATTTCTCATTACTTTAGCGAGTATTCTTGCTGTCGTATTTATCGGGTTCATTTTTGCAGGCAACTATTTTTACGGACAGGGAATAAAAAGAGGAACCGAGGTAGAATTGCACCGTGAGGATTCAACTATTAATCCATATGATTGAGTCAAGGTTTTCTAAGGATCCTTGTGATAGATTCTAAAATTAGCCCATCTTAAGGTGTTTGAATAATTTGCATTTAATTAAAAACATGCTATATTATAAGCAGAAACAGCACCTCCGTCATCGCACCAAACCCCACCTAAAGGATGTGATTAAAATGGCAGCCCTGCCACAGCTTATTAAAGAAGAACCCTCAAAATCAACCTACACAAAACATGATCAACTGTACAAGGACCTCATCAAAACATTTTTTAAAGAATTTCTCGAAGCATTTTTTCCCGACGTTTACGAAGGTATTGATTTTCAAGCGATAAAACTATTGTCTGAAGAAGTGTATACCGATGTATTACAAGGGGAAACCCGCAGGCTGGATATTGTTATTGAAACAACGCTAAAAGGGACAGATGTCGTAGTAATTGTCCATATTGAGCCGCAAAGTTATGAACAAAAGGATTTCCATAAGCGCATGTATCACTATTTCAGCATGCTGTATAATAAGTATCAAAAACCGATAGTGCCTATTGCTGTACTAACTTATAAAGCAGAATGGGAAAGAAACCAGTACACAATGGAACTCCCTTTTTTCCATGTGCTGACATTCAACTATCTGACACTGCATCTAAAGAAAAAGAACTGGCGTGATTATATTCTCTCTGAAAACCCAGTTGCTGCAGCACTTATGAGTGAAATGGGATATCAGGAAAAGGAAAAGGTACAGGTTAAAAAGGAATTTCTGCGCATGATGGTGAAAATGAAATTAAACCCAGCCAAGCAGCGTATTGTCTATGGATTTTTTGAGACATATTTAAAACTAACTACAGAACAGGAGGAACGGCTAATGAAGGAAATTGAAGAGCTGCCAGAAGCAGAAAAGATTCTTGAGATACCAATCTCGTATGAGGAAAAAGGAAAAGAAATAGGTAAGGAAATAGGTAAGGAAATAGGGAAAGAAATAGGTAAGAAAGAAGTTGCCATGGAAATGTTGAGAAAAGGATTAGATACCAACCTTATAGCGGAAGTCACCTACTTGGATAAAGAGGAAATAAAGAGATTAAAAGAAAAAATATAAAAACTCCTACAGAACAGGAGGAACAGCTAATGAAGGAAATTGAAGAGCTGCCAGAAGCAGAAAAGATTCTCGAGATACCAATCTCGTATGAGGAAAAGGGAAAAGAAATTGGGAAGGAGATAGGGAAGGAAATAGGTAAGAAAGAAGTTGCCATGGAAATGTTGAGCAAAGGATTAGATATCAATCTTATAGCGGAAGTCACCTACTTGGATAAAGAGGAAATAAAGGCTTTAAATGAAAAAAATTAATAGCACCTAGCTGATATAAAACCTCTCTGTTATTCCGAATATGGCAGAGAGGTTTTTTAAATAAAATCAAGAACACTCGTGATTTTAGTCTTGGGATAAATTACTACCAGGCATTATTTCTAACTCCTCGGATAAGCCATGTTTTCTCGATGTCTGATGTCCTTTTTGAAAGAAGCTTTTTTCTTGCGTTAATGATTTTGCGGTTTGATATAGGCCGTCTGTTGTTGCTTCTTTAAATACACATCATTTTCTTCGCTTTCATATCCGGAATCTGCGACGATATGGCGATACGCGAAGGGGAGATTTTCCTTTAAATATTGAAGCATTGGAATCAATGTTGTTGTGTCGTTTCGATCGGAAAACACATTAATTCCAACGATAAATTCCGCATCCACGGCAGCTTGGACATTATAGGCCGGTTTGAGTTGACCATTCCGCATATGATCATCTTTCATACGCATAAACGTCGCATCATGGTCTGTTTTGGAATAGCTGTTTCGTTTCTCTCCCATAATCTGATTGGAAGCATCATAGTGTTCTTTGCGCTGAAGCATTTCCTTTACTTGTTCATGGTAACGTTGAAGGACGTTTTTTCTTTTCCCTTTGCCATAAACAAACGTGATGTTTTCTTCCTCTTGTATTTTCTCCAGGAAAGCAAGTACTTGTTTCAAATCATCCAAAAAGGTCTCGTAAGGACTTGTGAAGATCTGACAGTACGTTGTATTAATCTGTTCCAGAAGGGCTTGCCATTTGGTATACATCTTGGCTTCATGCTTGGTGATTGCCTTTTTCCATACAAAAGAATACCGATTGGCATACGCTTCGATTTTTGTGCCATCTATATAGATTGTTTCACCGGTAATCGCTTCTTGTTGATAGAGCCACACGACTTGTTGGAAGAAGAGCTGTTCCATTACGCTATCAGTCAGATATTTTTGCTTGAAACGACTGATGGTGGAATGATCCGGAGCTGTATACCCTTGAAGAAGCCAACGAAAATTGATATCCCGGCGACATGCTTTTTCGATTTCGCGGGAAGAATAGATTTTTTGCGAAGCTGCGTAGGTAATGACCTTAAATAGAATGACTGGATCGACTGCCGGTTTTCTCCCTTTTGGAGAGTACGCCTGTAATAGTTCTCTATAATCCATCCTTTCACATAAGAGGCAGTGAAGTCGGACCGAATCATCCATCGGAATCATTTCTTCTACATCCATCGGTAGATATAATTGATAATTACCGGATGTTTGCGTATACTGGGGTTGTATTATTGTTTTATTAGTCATAAATTAATAATACACGAGAGCAGACCCTTTGTGGTCTGTTTTTTTGTGTTTACACAAAAAAGCTGTTGTACAATCAGTTATCTGATGTGCAACAGCCCCGTTTTAAGTATTGTAGCTAGCTTTACATAAACTAAAAGTATTTTTCTTTGTTTATATGTCTAAGCTAGAGAAAAGTGGTTATTTGGATCATTTTTTAACTTTTACTCCATTTTTGGCAAATATAAGTGCTTTCAATTAATAAATAGGAGGTTATTTCTATGTCAGACGACAAAAAGAAAAATAATACAGGTGAAAAACAAGGTACAGACCGTTGGAGACGTACATTTTTAAGAAACTCAGGCATAGCCGTTGGGGGCATTGTTGTTGGTGGTACAATCGGGGGTTTACTTGGTAGTAATAAAAATACAGAAACCGATGTGGCACCAGCAGCACCCGAGGAAAATCCAAATATTGCATTGATGTTTTTCTATCCTGATGAATATCAGACTACAGTAGCCGCTTGTGAACGTATCTTCCCAGCGGATGACTTAGGACCAGGCGCAAAAGATTTAAATGCAGCAATCTATATTGACCATCAGCTTGCCAGTCAATGGGGGATCAACGGCAGTGATTATCGATTGGGTCCATGGTATGAACCGGAGGAAACGCAAGGAGAACAGATTAAGCTTTTCCGAAAAGACTTATTCCGTTCAGGTTTAAAAGAACTGGATAATCACAGCAACAAAGAGTTTTCTCAGAAGTTCGTTGATTTAGAACCTGGTCAGCAAGATGAGGTATTAATCGCATTTGAGCAGGGGGAAGCAAATGATTTATCAGGTGTACCTTCATCTGAGTTTTTTAAATAGAGGCAACGACTGCGATTAACGCAATGATCATTGTGGAAAAAGAAATCATTAACGTCAAAGTTTGGAATGTTGCCTCAGTGTAAAAGTTGCATATTTAATTTAATACATATTTATTTCTTCCTGCTAGAAAGCCAAAGATCATTATTAATGTAGATATTAGAATTAATACAATTAATGGCACCGTCCAACTCGTTGTTAAATCAAATACTATGCCTATCGCAAAAGGACCTGCAGCAGCTAATAAATATCCAATCGACTGGGCCATACCCGATAACTCTGAGGCTTGTTCAGAGGTTTTTGCACGTAAGCCTAGTAGAGTTAAAGCTAATGCGAACCCACCATTTAACGTGATGCCAATTAATGTAATACTTATAATCAATATAGGCATCGAGCTCCCTAGCAGAAGACCGCTATAACCAAAGAAAGCTGATAATCCCATCGATACAGCAATAAGGCTTTGGGATCTCACTTTACCGGCAAAGGTCGGTACTAAAAAGCTAGCGGGAAGCCCAATAATCTGTGCGAAAGATAGGAGCCAACCAGCTGTCGTTAAACTTACACCATTTGAAATCAACATTTCAGGCAACCAAGATATCGTCACATAAAATAAGAATGATTGTAAGCCTAAAAGGGTTGCAACCTGCCATGCCAAGGCGGAACCCCACATTCGATTATTAGCCGAATTATTACTTTCTAGTTGTATCTGTTTTCCTTCATTGTTTACTGTATTTTTTCTTGTTATATATATCCAAATAAGGACAGCTAGGATTGCAGGTATCATCCAGATTTGCAGAGATAATTGCCAATTTCCATTTAACATTTTTGTAAATGGATAACTTAACCCTGAAGCAGAGGCTGCAAATATATTCATAGCTGTTGAGTAAACACCTGTCATGAGTGCAACCTTCAACGGGAAATTATCCTTAATTATTCCTGGTAATAAGACATTACATATTGCAATACCCGAACCAATAATAAGTGTTCCTAGCAATAACGGGGTAAGAATTGCGAAAGAGCGAATTAGAATACCGATAATGATTAAAAGTAAACCAATGATTAATGCAATTTCGCTTGTTAATTTTCTAGATAACTTTGGAACAATTGGTGATACAATGGCAAATGTAATCAGGGGTAAGCTTGTCAATAACCCTGCCGTTCCATTCGTAATATCAACGTCATCTCTGATTAAACGAATTAAAGGACCGATTGACGTAATAGCAGGCCGTAAGTTAAAAGCTACGAATATAATTCCAATTGTTAAAATAAGGTTCTGTAAATTAAAAGGACCTTTATTGATAGCATGATCTGTATTCTTCATGAAAGACCTTCTTTCAATCTATATTCCAATATTAAATAGGATATCATTCAAACAAACATACATCAATCATTGTTATTCGCTTGAAGCAAACATCCTAAATAATATTCTTTCTGGTATTCAAGTATAGATTTATTAGAAAATAAGCATTGCAACAATGGCGCCGTTCAGAAGATTTGCTAATGTAGCTCCGATTAGCGCTTTCATCATTAGTTTTTGAATTTGAGGTACCATATCTGATCGTTTGCCCGCGAGTCATTATGGTAGCTCAATGCTAGTTAAGTAAAACCAAAAACCGGACAAGGGGATACTTTTATAACTAAAATAGACATGTTTGTTTATAGATGCAAATATAATGTTGCTGACATACACTTTAAGCTGTTTTCTTTTTTTGAAGAGTAATTTCAACATGATGACGCTATATATGTAATCTAAATAAAACCCCCTAATAAGACACTTGAATATGCCTGTATTAGAGGGTTTTTCTTACTTACCGTCGAATCTTTTTTTTAGTATAACTGAAATTTTATTTTTAATTAATGATAATTAATTATGATAAAAAATGAGCTAAATAGTCCTGCATACATTTCGTTTTATCATAAGAAATCAAAATAGAAGAGAGTACATCAAACAGAGGTTGCAGTTTAACAATCAATATGACATACTAAACTTAATGTCTGAAAAATCCATATTTAATCACCACTAGGGGTGTTTTACTGAAAAACTGAGAGAGGTAATCCTCAACCCTTGAACTTGATCTAGTTTGAACTAGCGTAAGGAAGCGGTGAATAGAACAGATTGAAGAACATGTTTTTTCATGTAACTAATTTGTGTCTTATTCTAACCACTTCTATTTTCTAGGAGTGGTTTTTTTGTTTAGGGAGGTGAATGACTAGTTGTCTATTAAAATAAATTAGAGAGGGAGTTATCTAATGGATATAACGGTTGAACACTTATTAAAGCAAGTCGACGCAAGAAAAATGGAATTAATTGATTTATTATCAAAGCTCATTGAATATAATACATCTGCGCCTCCTGCTCGGAATACGAAAGATGCACAGAATTTTATCGCTGATTATTTACATCGAATGGGCTTTGAAATCGACATGTGGGACGTGTATCCAAATGACCCGAATGTTGTTGGTGTGAAAAAGGGAATAAAATCTACTACACATAATAGTCTCATCATCAATGGTCATATTGATGTAGCTGAGGCTCGTGAAGATGAAGTGTGGAAAACGAATCCATTCGAGCCGATTATCGAAGAAGATCGGATTATTGGTCGAGGAGCCGCTGATATGAAGGGCGGGCTTGCTAGTGCATTATTCGCAACGAAACTATTGAATGAAGCGGATATCGAATTGCCAGGAGATCTGATTTTCCAATCTGTTATAGGTGAAGAAGTTGGTGAGGCGGGTACGTTGCAATGTTGCGAGCGAGGGTATAATGCAGACTTTGCGCTTGTAGTAGATACGAGTGATTTACATATCCAAGGTCAAGGCGGTGTAATAACTGGGTGGATTACGGTAAAAAATCCGCGTACGTTTCATGATGCGATGAGAAGGAACATGATACATGCTGGCGGTGGTCTGCCTGAAGCGAGTGCAATTGAAAAGATGATGAAAGTTATAGAAGGCTTACAAGAGCTGGAGCGCTATTGGGCTGTAACGAAACAGTATGAAGGATATCCGGCGGGAACGAATACGATTAATCCTGCTGTAATTGAAGGGGGACGCCATGCGGCATTTATTGCTGATGAGTGTCGTTTATGGATCACGGTGCATTATTATCCGAATGAGACGCATGAACAAGTGAGTAAAGAAATAGAAGACTATATTCTTCGCATTGCCAAAGCAGATCCTTGGTTGTGCCATCATCCGCCTACTTTTGAATGGGGTGGAACTTCGATGATTGAAGAACGCGGGGAAATCTTCCCATCATTAGAAGTCGATAAGAATTATACTGCGGTTCATGCGCTAGCCGCGTCTCATGAAATGGTACACGATAGTAAGGTGGTCATCGATGTTTCCCCTTCTGTTACCGATGGAGGATGGTTTGGGCATATGGGGATACCGGCAGCGATTTATGGACCGGGTGAGTTCAGGCATGCACATGCGGTCAATGAGGAGGTTTCTATTCAACAACTTCTTCAATTTACGAAAACAATGATTCAATTTATCTATGAGTGGACGAATCAAAGGAAAACAAAATCGTAAAAGGAACGATGTCCATCAATGAAAAAGTGGTATGCTCAGCAGTTATGAATTATGAGACTTAAAGGATTTGAATCTGTCTTATAGCAGGGTTCTATTAGATAAAACAGCTCTAAATTCGTGAAACAGTCTCATATAAGGTTCTAAAAGCGAATTGAAATATCTAATGGGTGAATTTCATATTTTTGCAGAAGTGAAAAAATGGAGAGTATATTAACTGATCTGGGATTGTGACAATTTCGTTCGTGCACTTCTTGCATTTCCCATTATTACGGACTACTATGTTAAATCTTTTTGAAGTGTGAGTATCTAGTCATCTATGCTAGACTCGTTCATAGTTCCAAATATAAATAATTAAAACAGCATTGGTAGTTAAAATCCGATGCTGTTTTGCTATTTAGTCAGACATATAGATAATATAGAAGTCAGTTTTTTCCAAAAGTAAAGATTTATAAGGAGGTTGTGCAACAGGTGCAATCCTTCTAATTACGGATGTTTCTTTCTCTAAGTCTTCTAACTGAAATCGATAAAAATCGGATCGGTTCGTTATCTCTTATATGTTCCTCATTATAATCATTGGAGTTTATATCTTCATCATACTGTTTGGGTTTTTCCGGGAATCATCCTGGTGTGGAATAATTGAAGATGAAATGACTGCAAATCGTTATCCATTTGCAGCCATTTTTTATTTTAATCGTTTCATCCTCAATCCCTCACCAACAAATAAACAAAATATGGCGCACCAATCAAAGCAACCATAATTCCAGCCGGAATCGTTGTATCAATCAAATTTCTTCCAACTGTATCCGCAACCAACAGCAACCAGCCACCAAGTAAAATCGCAACCGGGATAAACAATTGATTCCTCGGTCCGACTAGGGATTTCGCAAGATGTGGTGCAATCAGTCCGATAAAGCTGATCCCCCCTGTGACAGAAACGGCAGCAGCTGCTAATGCAACAGCTGTTAAAAGTAGCGTGACGCGTTCTCTCTCAATGGAAACCCCAACACCAACTGCAACAGGTTCACTTAACCCAAGCAGGTTCAACCGGTTCGCTTTATATAAAGTAAATGGAATCAAAACGACAAGCCAGGGAAGGAGAGCCACAATAAATGGCCAGTCGGTTCCCCAGATATTCCCTGCGATCCATTTGGCGATAAAATCTACTTTCTCCCGCTCGGCAGAGGAAATAATCACAATCATCGCACCTGACAGTGCCGCAGAAAATCCGATTCCGATGAGCACGAGATTTACAGGCTGCAAGCCACTTTTTTTACTATAAGCAAATAGATAAATAAGGAAACCAGTGATAACTGCGCCGAGAAATCCAACAACTGGAATCATATAAACAAAGCGTCCAGCTTCAATCGGAAAAAATAAAAAGAAAACGGCAATGGCGACTCCCGCACCGGAATTAATTCCGATAATACCAGGATCAGCCAAATCATTTCTCGTAATTCCTTGCAGGATTGATCCAGACAGAGCGAGTGCCATCCCAGCTAGAAGGGTAATCAATATCCGTGGCAAGCGAATCGAATATAAGATGAATTCCTCATTTCTACTGCCAGATCCGAGAAGCGTCTGAATGAGTCGGTCAAAGGTTAAGCTGGATGAACCGATGCCCATGCTTATTATAACCGTCGTTATAATAAGTAATAGTGAAATAACTAAAATGATGCGCTGTTTATTAATTAATGCCGGATGTATCATACGAATGCTTTTCCTCCTTTACGAACGATGAGGAGGAAAAATGGTAAGCCGATCACAGAGATGATAGCGACAACAGGCGTTTCAAATGGTGCATTCAACGTACGCCCAACCGTATCAGCGAACAGCATGAACGTAGCCCCTGCAATCGCAGCCATTGGTAAAATAAACCGATAATCCGTCCCAACGATTGCTCGGACGATATGCGGGATCATCAGTCCAATAAACGTCATATTCCCAACCAGGGCAACGGATGCGCCTGCAAGGATAATAATGGCGATAAAGAGCAGGATTTTAACTTTGAAAATATTTTGTCCAAGGCCTATCGCTACTTCTTCATTTAAACTGAGAATCGTCAGCTGCTTGGAAAGGAAGATGGCCAGCACAATCCCGATAAGGATAAAGGGCATGATAATTTGCAGTTGCTTCCAATTCGTGCCGATCATTCCGCCTGCTGTCCACATGGAAATGTCTTTTGATATTTTAAAATAAATTCCAATTCCCTCAGCAATGGCAACTAGAAATGCGGAGACGGCAGCTCCGGCAAGTACAATGTGAAAGGGAGAGAACCCGCCTTTTTTCATGGAACTAATGCCAAATACTAATCCGGCACCGATTGCCGCTCCGATAAAACAGGCAACCATCGTTAGAAAGTAGTTGGCTGTAGGAAGGAGGGCAATCGTAATTGCTAAAGCCGTATTCGCACCGGCCGTTAAACCGAGGAGTCCAGGATCGGCAAGCGGATTCCTGGTTAAACCTTGCATGATCGCACCAGATACAGCAAGCGCTGCTCCAACAGCAATTGCGGCAATTTCCCGGGGTAAGCGAATATCACGGATAATGGAAATTGCGTCATTCTTATTGGATGTTGTGAGCGCGAGCCACACATCTTGAACTGAAATTTCTGCTGCACCAAAGCTCATTGCAAGAAGAAACATGCAGATAAAGATGGGAATGGCTAGAATAAATTTGAATGCTAAAGCTTTTTCCTTCATAATTTTACTTTCCTAGAAATCCTTCTTCAAAGAGTGTGAGCTGCTTCTCCAATGTAACCGGGTCGCTGAATGATGCACCTTCCCCTTGCATATCAATCACATTACCATTTTTCACAGCCGGTATGTTCCTGTAGGTGTCCGTTTCCTGGAAGGCGGTGTCTGCCTCGGAATATTTACTTAGCACGATATAATCCCCTGCAAATTCCGGGAGCACTTCTGCCGATAATGTATAATAACCTGATTCGGATGCATGTTCTTTTACTTTTTCAGGCATTTTAAGTTTCATTGAATCATATAAGATTTCTGTTCCACGGGCAAAGTCCTCACCGTAAACATAAAGATCTTTGCCATAGGCTTCCATAACCGATACGGTTGCATCTTCACCAATCTTGGCACGGACGTCTTCCCCGATTTGCTCCGCGCGCTGTTTAAAGTCTTCAACCCATTCTGTCGCTTCTTCCTCTTTCCCAAGAAGTTTGCCAATTTCGATATGTTGGGTTAAATAATCTACTTTTCCCCATGTATAGGTTACAGTTGGTGCAATTTCTTCTAATTTATCGAGATTGTTCACCGTTGATAGCGCAATAATTAGGTCTGGTTCTAATTCCAAGATCCCTTCCAGATCATCCTCTGAAACTTCTGCTACATCTTTCAATTCTTCTTCAAAGGTCGGATTGTCTTTAGACCAAACATCTACACCGACAACGTTCACCCCTAAATGGATGACATTCCCTGTATAGCCAGAGAGGATGACGACCCGTTCGGGATTGGCGGGAACCTCAATCGGGCCTGTCTCCGATTCGTATGTAATTGTTTCCCCTTCGCCTTCTGGTGCGTCACTTGTTTCTTTCGTTGTATTGGAATTGCTGCATGCGTTAATGAGAATGAGCAGCAGCAAAAATGGGATGATTCGTTTCTTCATATTGTTTTTCCCCTTTCAGTAGGTTGTACGTCATACACATAGGTTTATTCGTGCGCGGATCCCGTCCGATGACGGCATCGATTTGAAAAACTTCCCGGAGCACTTCCGAATTTATAATTTCTTCACAAGCCCCGGCTTTCACGATCTCTCCATTCTTTAATGCAATGATATAATCGGCGAATCGAGCGGCTTGATTTAAGTCATGCAACACCATAATAATCGTCCGGTTATGTTCTTCGTTTAGTTTCTGTAATAACTCTAAAACCTCGAGCTGGTGCGCCATATCTAAATAAGTTGTTGGCTCGTCCAGAAAGATAATTTCCGTTTCTTGTGCGAGTGTCATTGCAATCCAAACTCGTTGGCGCTGACCGCCGGAAAGGGAGCTGATGGGCCGGTATTTAAAGTCCGCTATACCTGTAACTTCAAGTGCCCAATCGATGACTTCCAAATCCTTTCTCGTTAAACGTCCGAAACCGGTCTGATAAGGGAATCTCCCGTAGGATACTAATTCTCCAACTGTTAACCCGTCGGCACTTTCAGGAGTTTGAGGAAGTATTGCCATTTTTTTCGCGAGCGTTTTCGTATTTTCTTTTGCAATATCTTTCCCATCTAACAGGACGGAGCCTCCTTGGTGAGGGATAATCCGTGTAATAGCCTTCAATAAAGTAGATTTTCCACAACCGTTGGATCCGATGATCGTTGTAATTTTCTTATCTGGAATGGTTAAACTGAGATTTTTAACGATTGATTGATCCCCATAGCCAATATATAAATCTTCACCGGAAAGGCGGGTCATTTGTATTACCTCCATCCTAAATTAGTGATATTCACTGATAATGATTATCAATTTCAATTATATATGTTAATATATAATTAAATTTTCAATGTGTCAATGTCTATTCAAGATTAAAATAATGTGGGGTTGGAGTGGATGACGATGAAACAAGAGGAACTGTTTGATGTAACGATTATTGGTGGAGGTCCGGCCGGGCTCTATTCCACTTTCTATAGCGGTTTACGGGAAATGAAGACGAAGCTGATTGAATATCAGCCGCGTCTTGGCGGAAAGATCCATGTCTATCCGGAAAAAATGATTTGGGATGTCGGTGGAGTGCCGCCCGTTCCAGGAGAAAAGCTGATGGAACAGTTAGTCGACCAAGCGTTGATTTTTGAACCAGCCGTAGTGTTGAATGAGAAAATAGAAGCGATTTCTCGTAATGAAGAAGGAATTTTTGTATTGCGATCCGCTTTAGGAGACATGCATTATTCAAAGACAGTAATTGTTGCGGTTGGGGCAGGAATTCTAAATCCGAAAAGACTGGAGATTGAAGGAGCGGAACAATTTGAAGCCGCGAATATTCATTACGCAGTTACGTCACTTAAGCGATTCCAAGGTAAAACTGTGCTTATTTCAGGAGGTGGCAATGCGGCGATTGACTGGGCGAATGAACTCGAACCAATCGCGAAAAAAATATATATGACCTACCGAAAGAGTGAACCGACTGGTCATGAAGCACAAGTGACCCAGTTACGGAACAGCTCTGTGACGCAGCTTTCGCAAACGACGATTACGAAATTAGTCGCTTGTGAAAACCATGAAAAAATCAAATCTGTGGAACTGACGGATCGAGTGACAGGGGAGAAAATTGAAGTTACTGTTGACGATGTGATCATTAATCACGGCTATGAACAGGATGCGAGTTTACTACAAGAGAGCGATTTGAATATTCAAATGAAGGATGATTTTTTCATTGCTGGTAATACACATTGTGAATCATCCGTTCCTGGTTTATATGGGGCGGGGGATATTGTAGCTTTCGATGGTAAACTAAATTTGATTGCCGGTTGTTTCCAAGATGCTGCGAATGCCGTGAACCGGGCGAAGCAATATATTCAACCGCAGGCCGAGGAATATGCGATGGTATCGTCGCATAATGATCTTTTCAGGCAGAGGAATCAGGAATTAGTGGAGGAGATGATGAGGGAGGAGGCCTGTTGCAAAGAGACTGTGGGTGGTAGGCATTGTAAGTAAAAAGCATCTACACTAAAAATCAATCAAAAGAGGGACCTTCATAGGCCCCTCTATTTTACACCGGTCGCACCGTAATCTCGTTAACATTCACATAACTAGGCTGGGTAACAGCATAGACGACAGCCTTTGCGATATCAGTTGGCTCAAGCTTTTTACGGCCATTCCAGTTGTTATCACTGCTTAAGCTCGTATCAACCATACCTGGTGAAATATTGGTTATCCTTACACCTGTTTTGGCGAGTTCCTTTTCTAACCCTTGAGAGATAACCCGAACAGCATGTTTTGTAGCACTATAGACGGTACTTGTCTTTGTTACTTCAAGGCCAGAAACAGAAGCAATGTTAATGATATGGCCAGTAGAACGGGATAGCATGGAAGGTAAGACAGCATCAATGCTATAAAGGGTACCCTTCACATTCACATCGATCATTTTTTCCCATTCCTCCACCTGTCCAGATTGGACGGTGGCTGTTAGCATTTGCCCAGCATTATTGACAAGAATGTCTACATTCCTAGCTCCGTTTGTGCCTGTTCCACGAGTTGATTAACGTCATTCTTAACGGATACATCCGCCTGGACAGCAATGACTTTCACTTTTCCGTTTGTTATTTCTGCAATTTCATTCTTTAACTCGTTTAACTTTTTTAGCCTGCGGGCGGCTAGGACGACATTTGCCCCCTCACTAGCTAATTCCTTAGCAATAGCAGCTCCAATCCCAGCACTGGCGCCTGTTACAATCGCCGTTTTCCCTTGTAATTTGTTCAAGATAATCTTCTCCTCCTTATTGTACCGCTACCATCCCGCTCTTTTATCTCTTTGATATGAAAGCGATTGAAAGTATTCTAAATGGATAGCAAAAATAAAGCATTTGCACTAATTATTAAGCATTTGTTGATAATACTCAAGGGGTATGCATACTACTGATCAAAGTGATGGACAAGAAGCAAGGACTGTAGAAGATATTACTCAAAATAAAAACAAGTCATTCATTATGAAAGAAGAGTAAGCGGTTTTTGAATGAAAAAGCAGCAATATCAGAAGGGGTCTATCTTTCCAATATGCTGCCTTAATCTAGTTATTCAGGATCGCAACTTATAATTTAGTTTAAATTAACGCTTCTTCACCTTCTTCTTGCTTAACTAACTTACTATCATACATTTTAATGAAGGGCAGCCAAACTATAAATGCTGCAATAGCAGAAACCAATGCAACAATGATTGCCAAATAGTCTCCACCTGTACTCAAGAAAGCTCCGGCACCAATTGGAGTAGGCCAAGGAAGATGTGCGATAACAGCACCTATAATATTTAGTTTGATCGCCCAATAACCTATTGATGCTGATACCATTGGTGCTAGGAAAAATGGGATTGCTAAAAAGGGATTATAGACAATTGGTAATCCGAATATTAGCGGCTCATTAATATTAAAAATACCAGGAGCAAGAGCGGCTTTGCCTAGAACTTTTAATTGCTTTGATTTAGCTAAAAATGCAATGAAAATACATAAGCCTAAAGTAGCCCCCGAACCACCCATATAAACAAATGCATTTTGGAATTCGCCTGCAAATGGAATGTTTGCTCCATCTATGTTAGATTGCAAGTTTGTTAGAACGATTGGTGTCAAGAAGCCTGAAATAATAGTTGCCCCATGAATACCTACAATCCAAAGAGCGGAGATTAAGAAGTAAATAATTAAAATACCTACCCAGCTACTTGTTAAATTAACAACAAAGCCAAAAGGAATTGCAACAATCTTAAAGATATCAGTCCCCAGTGCAACTAGAATACCATTGATTAATAAAACAACAAAAGCTACTAGAAATGCCGGAATTAGGGCTGTGAATGACCTGGACACACCCTCTGGAACGGCCTCAGGCATTTTAATAACCCAATTTTGTTTAACGCACAATCTATAGACTTGCACCGCTATAACGGACATAATAATTGCTGTGAATATTCCTGTCGCCCCTAAGCGACTTACCCCATCTGCAACCATTTCCCACCCATGGACAATTGTATTGTCTTCATCAATTAGATGTACGAGAGTCATTTTCCCATTCTCGATAACTAACTGAGGAACAGTCATAAAAAATGCAAACAAAGATAGTAAAGCACCATTTAACGGGTTTAGGTTTAGCTCTTCTTCTTCAGCAAATATTTTTGTATACTCATACCCAATAACGAGGCCAAAATATAACGCTAATATTCCCATCGTTGTTTTGTTTGCTAACATATACAAATCACTAATTCTGAAAAATGTATTATCAAAAAAGCCCTCTAAAAAAGTAAATGTCTCTGGTAGTACGTTCAAGACTAAGAACATCGATCCTACAATTACAAACGGAATAGAAGTCATCCCTGCAGCCATTATGGCACGCACTATACGGAAGGACGCAATTTTACCCATTGGACCCATTAGATACTTCTCTAAGAAAGCAAATACTTTATTTCCATTTTCCATTGTAATTTCCCCTATCTATTATTAATTAATAGCTTGTTCATATTCCTTGATGCGTTCAAAATGTTTATCCTCATTATGTTTAATCGAATGTAAACGCTTGAGAGTGATCGCACTTAATATTATTCCTAACATTAATATCGCTAAAATAAATAGTTTAGACGACCCTTTTTCAATTAGGAAAGGGTATAACTGGGTAAAGGAAGAAGAAAAATAAGTTGGTAATAACAATATAATATTTATCACAAGTTGAATTTTAAAATAGAATTTTGTGTGTGTTGCATTATTAGTATGACTGCTAAATATTTTTACCTGTTCGGCAGCACTCACAACAAATACGATGATTAATACCAATGGGATAAAGAATAGTGACGAATCACTCATCAATAATGAGATTAACCAATAAAAATTTGTAAAAAAGAATAACGCGGATACATATCTTACAAGTAAATATCGATTAAAATACATTGATTTTACACTTAACTTTTTTCTGTTTTGTACTATCTGTGCCATTTCATCTTTTTTCATTTAAATCCCTCTTCTATTAATCCAGCTCTCGCTACTAGCGTTTAGTAGCGGGGAAGCTGTTTATTAATAAGCGTGCCTTATTTCCACTCAATTGGACTTAATCTAAGAGCAGATCATTCATCCGGAAACTCTTGTAAAATCACATTCGCTAACTTTTCAATCCCCATAGGAATCGGAACATATGCCTGAGGTGGGATGTTTACAACTGGTTTGCCTGAACAATCCCCGGCATCTTTAAGCCTTTTATAGTACATTTTTGTTTGAGGACTTACCAAAAATAAATCAAAATCACCTTTTTCAATCAGTTTTTGACCTTCATTAGCTCCTGTTGCTTCTAATTCAATATCATGGCCCTCCTTTTTAAGAAACTCTGTTGTTTTCTTAGCCATTAAAGAAGATGACATACCACCTGCACAAATAATTAACGCCTTTTTCATTTTACATCCCTCCATAGAATTATAATTTCGTTATTTAGAAGCTATCGTTAATCCAAGTACCGAGACATACCGTCGACAGCGCTTACATTTCATTAAATATTTTCTCCATTATTATCAATGACTTCCTTGTACCAATAAAAGCTCTTCTTTTTGATACGTCGAAGGTCGTGTTTTCCGTCTTCATGCTGATTAACATATACAAACCCATAGCGTTTCTGGAATCCATTTAACCAGCTGAGAAGATCAGTAAAGGACCACACACAATAACCAATCATGTCAACACCGTCTGTAATTGCTTCCTGAATAGCCTTTAAATGAGTGTGAATATACTCGATGCGGTAGTCGTCGTTTATCGTACCATCCGCTTCGACGGTATCGTATTCACCAAGACCATTTTCGCTAATTAAGATTGGTAATCCGTAGCGGTTCGTTATTCGACGAAGACCAATCCGTAATCCTTGTGGGTCAATGTTCCAATCCCAGTTTGTTGTCTCTAGGTTTTTATTGGCAACGGTTTTAAAGAGTCCTTGTATACCAGTGCTCTCCATCGTACCTTTTTTACCTGTGGTGTTGAAGTGACCATCCAGTGTAGCGCCATCCAAGGGATTTTTTTCATAAGTAGTCGTTTGATAATAGTTCACTCCCATGAAGTCAGGCTTTCCTTCTTTCAATAGTGTGAAATCGCTCTCTTTTACTTGTGGAGCAATACCTCTACGCTTGAGATAATTCCAAGTTGTTTTTGGATACTCACCCCATGTGTAGACATCCATCCACCAGTGGTTTGTTAACTCTTCCGCGTTTTCTGCAGCTAATATGTCTGCTGGTTTTGATGTGGCTGCATAGGCTGGTGAGTATGCAAAACTTGGTCCCATTTTTCCATCAGGAACATAGTTACGAAATTCCTTAATAGCAATCGCATTTGCTAAATTAGCGTGGTGGTTCACTTGATAAAATAGTTTGTCATCTTTTACCCCGGGTGGGTGCATACCTGTTTGATAGCCCAGTCTAGTGAATATATTTTGTTCATTTAATGAAACCCAATATTTCACACGGTCTCCGAACTCCTTGAATAATGTAATACTATAATTTCTAAAGTCCTCGACAATTTGCCTTGATTCCCAGCCACCATACTCATCTTGAAGAGCTTGTGGTAAATCCCAATGATAAATGGTTAATATTGGTTCAATACCATGCTTGACCAACTCATCAATTAAACGATTGTAAAAATCTATACCTTTTTGATTTACTTCTCCTTTTCCATTTGGAAAGATACGTGTCCATGCTACAGAGAATCGATAGGTTTTCAATCCCATTTCAGCCATCAAAGCTATATCTTCTTTGTAGCGATGGTAATGATCAACAGCTACATCGCCGTTGGTATCTTTGAATGTTTTCCCAGGAATACGGACGAATTCGTCCCAATTGGACTTTCCTTTTCCATCTGTATCCCATGCACCCTCTACTTGATATGCAGCTGAAGCGGCTCCCCATAAGAAATCAGTCGGAAATGGTTTAAGTTTTTTGTGTAACACTGTACTAGTCCCTCCTTAATTATGAATCCAATAAATCCTCTTACGGTTCCGGAAATGCTTTCTCCAGAACCATATTCGAATTAATTTACTGTTTCAGTTTGGAAAAATTGTGGTAAATATTTTTTATGCGCTTCCAACATTTCATCCACAATTTTCTTTGCAATCGTATCAGAAGGCGTAAGCGGGTTAATTGCTAATGCGAGAACTGCTTTATTATAATCTCCTGTCACAGCTGCTTCTGCCGCAATCCGTTCAAATGATTTAATTTGTTGAACTAGTCCACGTGCTGCTACAGGAATATCCCCCATTGTTAATGGAATTGGACCGTCCTTTGTAATAATACTACTCACTTCCACAGCTGAATCTGCGGGAATACTTGCGATCGCGCCATTATTCCTTGTGTTAACTGGTTGAATATCACGCTTATCTGTATAGATGGAAGTGATCAAACGAACAGCTGCATCGGAATAATACGCTCCTCCACGTTCTTCGAGTTGTGGCGGCTTAATATTTAGATTTTCATCTTTATATAACTCAAATAACTCTTCTTCTAACTTCTGAACAACCTCTGCACGAGTTCCTTCTTTCTCAGCACTTTCTATTGCTTTATCTAACATCTCTTTAGATTTATAGTAGTACATATGATAGGGGCACGTAAGAGCATTTAAAGATTGAATAAACGCTGGCTCCCAACCCATACCATCTATGTTTTTGACAAAACTACTATTTGCCGGATCGGATAACTTCTCAATTACTTCATCTTTGACACTAACTCCATCAACATATACATCTAACCCATATACCATATGGTTTAGCCCGGCAAAATCAATACGAACTCGAGAATGTTCTACGTCTAGTAATTTAGCAATCCCCATCTCCATTCCAATAGGTACATTACATAGGCCGATAACTTTATCAATATTGGAGTAACGAAGAACTGCCTCTGTTACCATCCCAGCAGGATTTGTAAAGTTGATTAACCACGCATTTGGACAAAGTTCCTCCATATCTTTGGCAATATCTAAGATGACTGGGATCGTACGTAAACCTTTAAATAACCCCCCTGGACCGTTCGTTTCTTGACCAAGTACACCATATTTAAGTGGGATACGTTCATCTTTTGCACGTGCATTGAGCAAACCGACACGGAATTGAGTTGTGACAAAGTCGGCATCTTTTAGTGCGGCTCTGCGATCAAGTGTTAAGTGAACATCAATCGGGAGACCTGCATTTTCAATCATTCGTTTAGCAAGGTTACCTACAATCTCAAGCTTCTCTTTACCCTCTTCAATATCAGCCAACCACAATTCGGTCAATGGAAATTCATCATACCGTTTTATAAAGCCCTCGACTAATTCTGGTGTATAACTTGAACCTCCACCAATTGTAGCCACTTTCAACTTATGATTAGACATAATAATCCCCTTTCCAATTATTTAATTTTATTATGAAGTTCAATTACTTCTTCAGCTAAATCAACAACTGTCATTGCATTCATGAGATGGTCCTGTGCATGTATAAGTAACAAACGAATCTCTATTTTTTCTCCACGAGCTTCTCCTTGGATCAGATCCGTTTGGAACCGATGCGCTTTACTCATTTCTTCATTTGCTTCCTGGATTTTTTGATTAGCTGCTTCAAATTCTCTTACTTTAGCATGCCGGATTGCTTCCATTGCCAAGTTTCGAGCGTTTCCGCCATGTAATATGATTTGAAAGCTTACTTCTTCTATATCCAATGCTGCTTTGCCCCCTTAAGCCAATACAATCTATTCATTTGATTCTGCTTACATATATATAATAATGTGAAACCGCTTTCACTTGAATCCATACTTTTTCCTTAACGCTAAGGAAAAGATTACATGGAAATTAATCTATATTTACACAATAAAAAAGACCGGGTAATATCAACCCGGAATTTTCTATATACTGCTCTAATCTATATTGTTTAGTATCTCCAAAAATTCTTTCTTGTTCTCACAATTTATCAGCTGTTTGACCTTTTTTTCGTTATCAATCATTCCGATTAAATAATTATACATCCCCTCTATATTAGGAGTTTTATTCTTCCCTAGACTTAATAAACAAACAAATTGTACACGATTCTCTCCCCAATTAATAGGCTTTTTCAACGTGCATATCGCCCAAATTGTTTCATCTGTGTGCGGACTCATGGGGTGGGGGATGGCAACCAAGTTTCCGAAACTAGTTGGCGATAATCGTTCTCTCTCAAGTACTGATTTATCAAATGAGTCATCAACATAGCCTGCCGACTCTAGTTCATTCACTAAAAATTGAATAGTGCTTTCTTTTGTCTCGAGTTCTTGATGAAGAAAGATAAGTTCCTCTTTCACATAGACGACCTTATCTTTATCCCTATCTTGTAAACAATCTTCTATTTGTTCAATATCTTTTGTACCTAATATTGTATTTACGAATATTACTGGCACAGGTAACTTGCTTTCAATTGGGATAGTTGTAATAACAAAATCAATTTGTTCTAGAGTAGTTTCATTTAAACGATAATAATCGATTGTATCTACAACTATTAATTGATTAAAATACTTAGCTTGCAATTTATACTTAAGTAACATGGCGCTACCCGAGCCAGATGCACAAACGATAATACAACGCTTTACATCTTGATTCATTTGTTGTCTGTACATGGCGACCTTTATATGTAACGCAATATAGCCAATTTCGTGCTCATCAATTTCAATCTCTAATCTATTTTTTAAAACTTTGCTTGCTAAAATCGCAGCATCAAATGCAAGTGGATATTTTGCTTTAATCTCATCAAGCAATGGGTTTCGCATATTCATTCCATAGCGTAGACGATTTATTGCTGGTCTCAAATGCAATCCTAACGCGATAAACAGTTCTTTATCGTTTTTTAATTGTAATTTTAATCGTTCATCTATTTTCATAATAATCTCATTGATTATATCTCTTAATTCATTATCTACAAATGTTTCAAACTCTTGTTGACTTAAATTTGTTGTTGCAATTTTATTCGTCCCTAAGAGATGAATCGCAATATATGCAATTTCCTGCTCAGGAAAACAAACGTCAAAAGACGATTCAACTTTTTTTACTATTTTTTCCGCTACTTTGTATTCTTTTTTTGTGTATATTCCTTCAAAGTCCTCAGGTGGGAGAAGGATATAATTTTCATCGCGAATTCGTTTACAAGCAATAGCGAAGTGAATACTTAAATTATTTAACTCAATATCAGATAGATAAATCTCATTCTTTTGAATTTCTCCCAAAATGATAGCTTGAATTTTATTAAGTTCTTTTTTTGAAAATAGGGAGTCCGTGGGGTTTGGCATATCGAATGTAATACTTTCTCTATTCAATAGATACTCCGACAAGCAAAAGCGAAAATTCATTTCACTCCCTGTAACCCTCACACCATAATATGGTTTACTTTCTATCTCTAGTTTAAAACTTTTTATTATTTTTCTTACTTCAATTAAATCATTTTGTAGAGTTGATTTGCTTATATATAGTTCTTCAGCAATATCGTCTAATTTTATGTAACCATTTGCTAATAAAAGTTTTCGAATAATATAGCTAACGCGCTCTTCTGGTGTATTTGGTGATTGGCTTGCTAGAGTATCCGAGTTTTTAAACATCCTTTGCAAAAACAATTTGAATGTATCCGTGTCTTTTACTTCCAGCACATAGCCAATTCCTCTAGTTGACTTAATGCATCCACCACTATGTAATAGGCTCTCATTAAGTTCCTTTATATCATTTCGAATCGTTCTTGATGTTACTTGAATAGTGTTAGCTAAATCATTACTGGTAATTGGAGTTTTAGTGGACATTAGCTCTTTTAATATCTGCATCATCCGATTAGTCGGCATCCCAATCACTCCTGAGATAATTTTTATGAAGTCATCTGAGATTTTTCCACGAAATCTGTTACTTCTTTGACTTCTGCGTAAGATCCTCTTACAATTTTTTCCCTTCCGGGGAGATGTCTTTTTGTATAGCTGCATAATCTCTTGTGCATGCAATAATCGTGTGCCCTATGCCCATTTCTTCTAGATCTTGAATGATTTTAAGTCCCAATCTATTAGGGAGGAGTGATTCTAATTTAATCACTATCAAATCCTCCTTTCCGTGTAGGAAAAAGCAGCATCTTGAAACGGAATTAACCGCCTAAAGATGCTGCTCCATTACATTTATTTCGCTTCCGTTACTCTCTTCACTTCTGCAACAACTTCTTCCGCGGTTCCCATTTCTAGAGCCTTCTCAGCAAGTTCCACCATATCCTGCTTACTCAATCCACGAATCTGTGACCTGGCTTGTAGGATCGATGTTGCACTCATTGAGAATTCGTCTAGTCCGAGTCCAAGCAGGAGTGGTATAGCTAGCTCATCGCCGGCCATTTCGCCGCACATGCCTGTCCATTTACCTTCACGGTGGGAGGCATCAATGACCATTTTTACAAGACGTAAAATGGCTGGATTGTACGGCTGGTATAGGTAAGAGACCTGTTCGTTCATGCGGTCGGCAGCCATTGTGTACTGAATCAAATCATTCGTTCCAATACTGAAGAAATCTACTTCTTTTGCGAATTGGTCTGCAAGTACGGCAGTGGAAGGGATCTCCACCATAATTCCGACTTCAATATCATCAGAAACGGCTGTACCTGCTGAAACTAATAATTCTTTTTCTTGTTCTAAAATTGCTTTTGCCCGTCGAAATTCCGCTAATGTCGCAATCATTGGGAACATTATTTTTAAGTTACCATAGACACTTGCGCGAAGAAGTGCACGTAGTTGAACACGGAATATATCCTGTTCCTCTAAACAAAGACGAATCGCACGGAATCCAAGGAATGGGTTCATCTCATTCGGTAGGTCCAGATAAGGAAGTTCCTTATCTCCTCCGATATCAAGCGTACGAACGACGACAGCTTTTCCGTCCATACCTTCTAGTACTGCTTTATATGCTTCAAATTGTTCTTCTTCTGTTGGCAATTGGTCGCGTCCCATGTAAAGGAATTCGGTACGGTAGAGTCCGACAGCTTCTCCGCCATTGTTTTTAACACCGGTCAAGTCGTCAGGTGTTCCAATATTGGCAGCTAATTCGACGTGTTCGCCGTCCGCTGTTACGGTCTTCTCATTCACAAGTTTTGCCCATTCTGCCTTTTGTTCTTCATAACGAATTTGTTCTTCTTTATAAAAAGCGATTTTTTCGTCTGTCGGGTTAATATGTACTTCACCTTTTAACCCGTCAACAATAAGAAAGTCGCCATCTTGAACTTCTTCTGTCACCGTTTTTGTTCCGACTACCGCAGGGATTTCCATGGAGCGGGCCATGATTGCCGAATGGGAAGTCCGGCCACCAATATCTGTTATAAAGCCTTTGACAAATTCACGGTTCAATTGAGCGGTATCTGATGGTGTTAAGTCTTCCGCCACAATGATCACTTCTTCAGAGATCATGCTTGGATTTACCATTTGCACTCCAAGTAGATGGGCAAGCACGCGTTTCGTTACATCACGAATATCTGCAGCGCGTTCTTTCATATAGTCATTATCCATTTGTTCAAACATTGTAATGAACATATCTGCCGTTTCCTTCAGAGCTTGTTCGGCATTTACTTGTTCGGTTTTCACCTTTTCCTCGATAGGAGAAATCAGTTCTGGGTCACTCAATACAAGTAAATGTGCCTCAAAGATGGCAGCTTTATCTTCACCAAGGTCAACTTTTGCCTTTTCACGAATTGCTTCAAGTTCATCTTTCGAGATAGCGAGTGCACGCTGGAAACGTTCGATTTCCTTTTCCGTATCTTCTACTTGTCTTTTTTCAAAGGAGAGATCAGGTTCGATTAACCGATACGCTTTCGCAAGCACGATACCACTTGAAGCTGCGATACCATGTAGCATACTCATTCTGCCAAACCTTCTTTATTCAATGTTTCCTCTAATTTGTCCAATGCTTCCTGCTCGTCATCGCCCTCTGTGCGAATCGTAATTTCAGCATCTTGACCAACTCCGAGTGACATAACTCCCATAATGGATTTCAAGTTAACAGATTTTCCGTTGTACTCTAACTGAACGTCTGATGTGAATTGCCCGGCAACCTGTACTAAGGCTGAAGCCGGACGTGCGTGTAATCCTACTTTATCAATGATTGTAAACTTTTTTTCTACCATTTATCTCATCTCCAATTTATATTTTTAAAATGATGATTTATAGTTCTTCTCCATTGCTTTCTATGACTTTCTTATACCGGTAGCTAATCGATCCGGTAGTCATCATGGATGGAACCATCATCTTCTACTTTATCATAAGCCCCTAAGCCATTTTCTACAAGGAAGAGCGGCTGTTTTCTTGCTGTGCCTTGAGTACGTCTTCTGGGTTTGGCGTGTTCGGATAATAGCTCATTCAAGCATACAACCCATTTTCCCATCTGGAATAATTTCATGAATCTTTTTCGTTGCAAGGGAACTAGCTCACGAATTGATGGTGCAATCCTTGATATTTCGCTTGCATCGAATTTTCTTCTTTATCATTGGAAATTGTGATTTGAATGTAGCTATGCTATCTCTCCTTAATTTTATATTATTTATGATTAGCTGTCGCCTCGGAAAATCTACTATTTTGCGACAGTTAATATGCTATCTTCTAAACCAACTTTTCTTGGTTTTTCTGGGATAATATCCAAATAATCAGCTGTATTCGTAATAATGATGGGGGGCGCCGCCGTTTGGTAATGTTCCTTATGTTATCCATAAAAAAACCTGGAAAAGAACATAAATAGACATAAAATTAGTCTACTTATGTATCTTTCCCAGGTTTTGCCTGACTAATCAGTAACAATCCTAGAACTAATTCTATTATATTGTGCTTGCGATTACTAATGCAAGTGGTAGAGTTTTCCGTTGTGTTGATTCATCCTGATTTTTCTTTCGTAAATGATACGAGTAATAGAAAGGAATAATACCGCAAACTAGTAGTATTCCGCTGATTAGAAGTAGTTTAGGTCTTTTAAAGATAAAAAACCTTCCCGCTAACAGGAAGGCTAGATTTAATAGCGTTGATGTACTCTCGTTTTTGAGCTGAATCTTTCTGTGAAGAACAAATAACATACCTGAAACCAAAAAATCGCAACAAATGCGGCTGCTAAGACGTCCGTGAAATAATGCATGCCAATTATGACCCTGCTTACACATACAAGCAAGGGAAGGGCGATGCATAAAACAACCGTAATTGTTTTCAACTTTTTCGATTTTATGAAATGAACAGCTAGAAAAATTAAAATGAGAGCCAAAAGAACGATGCGCATTGAATGACCACTTGGAAAACTATAGGAAGTTAAATCAAGTGAGTGGCCGAACACTTCCAGATCTCTTGATTCTCCAGGCCTGCCTCGTTGAATCGTAATTTTCAAAGCCAAATTGATGAAAATGCCACCGAACGTCACGACAAGTGAAAAAAAGGCATAGCTCCACAACCGCTTGAACGCAAGGATAGCTGCAATAATGAAAGTGATAATTAAAATCATTTCACCAGAGCCAATTTCCGTAAGTCCTTCCATTATTGAAAAGATACCTGGTAATTCGTATGCTGTCAGCCATGAATAGATGGCTTCATCCATATGTATAAGTTGCTCTCTGAATATAGCAAGGAGCAAGAATAATACGAGACTGCTAACAATAATAACTTTTTGTTTTCCGGTAGAGAATTCCATATTATACCTACTTTCTAATCGTATAAAAAAGTAGTATACCATTTGTTAGAGTGTCTGCCAAATGAATCGTTGCTACACCTTTATGCATAATTTGTCGGATTTTTACGATGAAAAGATGGACAATTAAGGAGGAATTAACGATTGGAAAGTTGTATTGATATAAGTAACGGATTGAATTGAGAAGACATGAATGGGGGATGAACGGCATGCATGAAAATAATGAATGGTTTCCGGTTGCAAGTGTCTCCAAAGAAGTGAATATACCTCCAGAAACAGTTAGAAGATATGCGAGGCAGTATAGGGATTTTTTGAATATAAAAAGAGGCGAGAAGAAGGCGTATCTCATCCATGAAAGTTCGTTTGCTACGATTAGAAAGATCCGTTCATTGTTGGAACAAGGGCATCAGCATGGACAGGTGAAGCACCTATTGGATAATCCGACTGAATTTTTTATTCCAGCGAAAAGAGAGGATAAAGAAGGGGCTTTGGTCAATCAAGGTCCAATGTACAAGGAAATGATGGAAGAGCTACAGAACCTGACAGAACAGAATAAGCAGTTGTTGACGATGCTGCACCAAATGCATGAACGGATGGACGGGTATGAGGATCTATTATTACAGCAGCATAGTTTTCCAAGTGAACAAGTGGATGAACGGGAAAAAGAACAAAGGGACTATGAACGGAAGCGGGATGAGTATTTGATGAAAACGATGAATGATATGCAAGAAAGGAAAAAGGAAAGTGTTAGTACGAAAGAGAGGCCGTGGATTTTTACGAGGTTGTTTAAGAAGTAAGGGAAAGTGCCTGGCACTAAACTATGCCAGGCACCGCTTGTCATTATCATTCGGTTATTCTTCAGAGCTTAATACCATATTCTCAGTCCAATTTAAAATTTCTTCTTCATCTACACTAGGATCTTCAACGAGAAGCGAGTAGCGTAAACCATCTTCATCCCATGTATATCCATTAATAATTTCCTCGTACTCAGCAGGATTTCCGCGAATTTCTAAATTAGGTGCTTCAATTTCCATATCCTCTGGAGTAGGGAAAACGGATAGAGAGGCTAGAGGTGTGCCTTCTTTGGAACCGTAATTCATCACAATTTCATTCCGGTCTAACTCCCCGCCGGAGAAATCATACAGCTCCACACTTAATAATTCTGTATTGTCATGAGAAAACAGAAGGAAATCTTGGCCTAATGCTTCCTTAGCTTCTTCTAAAGTGACGCTTGTCTCTCCTAAATCTCCGTCCAATGTTTCGATTTCAACGTCATCTGGGATATCGATTGTAAACACATCTTCGGTAAATTTCGGTGAAAAGTCGAGCTCTGTATATGTTGATTCGGTTCGGCTATCTCCTGTTTCAGAGATAAGTTTTACGATAAACCATGTTTTTTTATCAATCCATACCTCCATGTCACCGATTAAACCACCGGATTCATTTGCCTCGATTTGAATGTGATACGTGTCAAACCCGAGAATTTTTTCTTCACCAACTAACTCATGCGTATGTGAGTCTTGGATTATATCCATCACGGTTGTGAATTGTTCTCTCGGACTAGTTGTTGTGAAACCTCCAAGCTCGGATAAATCCATTTCATGAGCTATTCCATTCTCTTTGTCATACATAAGCATCTTCTCACCATCGTTTAAAACTTCCGACTGATTCCCGAGCAGTTTGTCATTAGAAATGATTTTTCTTTTTTGTCCTTCCACATTCTCTTCCATAGTGAAATGTTCGATTAATTCTTCTCCTTCAAATATTTTTGTTTCCGATACACCTGCATAATTTGTTATATCCTTATCCGATTCAATCGCATTGTGGATGATTTCTTCTGCAGAAACTTTCATGTTTTGGGAACAACCTCCTAGTACTAACGTTAATACACTTAAAAGAATAAGATATCTCTTCCATTTACGTTTCATTATGAACCCCTTTCCTTGAGCCAACAAGCTATTAATGTTCCTTTATCCTCTGTTGACCAAATTTTTATTTTTCCATCATGTTTTTCCATAATCATTTTTGCGATACTAAGGCCTAGTCCGGACGTGGATCCTTTACCACGGGAAGATTCATTTTGATAAAAAGGCTGGAACACATTAGCAAGCTGCCTCTGTTTCATGCCTTTCCCCTCATTTTGAATGAGGATGACGGTGCCATCATCCCGCCATGTATCCACTTCATTTCTAAACGCTGGGAATACCCATTCGGGGAGCGGATTTTTTGCAGATATTCCGGCTAACCAAATCTGTTTCTCGCTTGGTGTGTAACGAACCGCATTATCCATGAGATTATCAAGGAGCCGCACCATTTGCTTCGGGTCAAGCAAGTAACCGTTTTTAACAGCTATTTCTGTAGTAAGTGTAATCTGTTTACTAGAACAAGCTTCTTCATAACCAGTAAACAACATTTCGAAAAACTCATTTCCATTGACTGACACTTTATTCAATATGTTTTCCGCGGATTGTAGCGCGGTAAAGACAGACAAATCATTGATCATATCTTTCATGTGATCGAGCTTTTCATAAAGGATGTGGCGGTATTCTTTCTGTTCTTCTTCCGTTAAATGGTGATTTTCCAATGCTTCCGTATATGCGCGAACGGCGGTTAATGGTGTTTTTAAGTCATGAGAAAGGGAAGCGACCATATATTCTTTCTCCCGCTGTTGCTTAAGGAGCGCCTCGTTTGTTTCCATGATTTGAGCTTTCATCTGTTCAAAGTGATGAATAAGTATGCCAATTTCATCCTTTGGTTGGGCGAGTGGCTTCGTTGGTTTTTTCCCGTCTGCGAATGCTCTCATATGCTGTTGCAAATGATTCAAGGGCTGGTTCAATTTTCGGTTAATCGCTAGAAGCACGATAATATAAAGAATAAGGAAGAACCCGGCTAAAAGGATGAACATCATGTTGGTGCGTGTACTTGTTGCTTCCGCCCATTTATTTCGACTGAGTGTGATTTCGTATAGTCCGATTGGCTGATTTTGCTCATCAAAGACTAGTTGCTTCATCGTATAAGTACGTGGATTTTTCTGAAACTCATTTAAATTGCGAAATAAGTTTTCTTGAGGTGTCCACTGAAACTGCTCGGTACCTAATGTGTTCATCGAAGAAAATAAATGAAGGCCATCGGAACGATATAAATCAATTTTTAAATGATCATCGGTAAGACTTTTCAGATTCCGATAATTTTCTTTAGGCTGGCCTTGATACAGGGAAACATCCTTCAGCACACTTTCCAAGTCCGCAACGATTTCTTGAAAGTGTAGGAACTCCTGTAAATCTTGTTTTTGATCATAGTTGCTTAGACTGATATATAAAAGATAAACTGCTACGATTGGCAATACCATCACAACGAGATAACTAATCATTAACCAATATTTAATCTTCATCCTGATTGTTCTCCGATAAAGCGGTACCCGACGCCCCAGACAGTCTGGATGAATGTTGGATGTTTTCCGGTATCTTTCAGCTTCGTGCGGAGGCTTTTAATATGGACGGTAATCGTGTTATTGCCATCTACATTCATCATTTGCCAGACATGCTCATATATTTTTCCCTTTTCAAATGTGATAAAAGGATTCTTAGCAAGCAAAAATAAAATCTCTTGCTCTTTAGCCGTGAGTACAGCAACTTCTCCATTTATAAATACAGTCTCATTTAGAAAATCAATTGCTAAACCGTGTTTATAACGAATCATTTTCTCTTGCTGATGTTTTCCTGTATAACGATGGTATCTTCTTAGGTGGGAATGGACCCTGGCGGTCAGCTCTTTTAGGCTGAATGGCTTGGTTAAATAATCATCCGCTCCAAGATCAAGTCCAAGAACCTTACTGTCATCCTCCGTTTTCGCACTGACAATGAGGAGTGGTATATCACTTTCCAACCGAATCTGTTTACATAATTCAAATCCATCCATTTCCGGCATCATCAAATCAACAAGTACGAGGGAAAAATTACCTTCTTTAAATTCTTCCCAGCCCTCAACCCCGGTTGAAGCCCAAGTGACCTGGAATCCTTCTCTCACCAAATGATCACGCATAATCCGGGCAATTTCATAATCATCTTCAACAATGAGAATTTTAATTTCTTCTGTCATGGCTCTCCCTCTTCTCTGTCTACAGTATAATTCACAATATAATAACCCAATTAAAAGTTTATTTTTACTTAATAATAGCACAGCTGGTTCGCGGAGCTTGGCATACGTCGAATTTAAACTATCGAATAATTGGGGACCTGAGATTTTCGGTTGATGAGCAATGTCCCAGCGCGTTTTAGGATTTTTATAGTCTGATAGTTTTATCAAACAAAAAATGTCTAGTCTTCATTCCGCAATGAAAACCAGACACTAGATAACGAATTAATCTAAGCGATAGATCAGGAATTTCCCATGTTTCCCATGTTTTTTATACGCTTTCACTTTGTTAATTAATCGGAAAGGTGTTTCTTTTTTTAGGAACTTTTTAAATTCGGGTAGGGGATAATAGAAGATGATGTCTACAGACCGTCCATGTTCTTTCACGGATTGCAGAATGTTTTCTACGACTTGTTTGAATATCGTGACCGAAAATGGATTAAAAAAGTAAAATACATTTTGTTCAGGTCTGATTTCATATTGTTCGGCAAGGCCGAATTCAAAGCGGATTGGTGCTTTCAGATGTTTGTTTTTCCTTGTATATAATGCTTTATTTATCTGTGATTCCTCGAAAGTAAGCTCATTCATTTCCACACCTGTTACAGGCACATCGAAATGATGATGGAGGTAAAATGGCACCCTGCCCCTTCCACTGCCAAAATCGACTACATGATCAGTGGGTTTCAGTTTATACGAGCTGAACAATTGTTCAAGAGCAGCATAGGGTGTCGCCTCATACCGATTATAGTCATCCGTCTGTCCACGCCATTCCCTAAGCCCTTTTGTCTTTATTTGAAGCATTTCATCAAATTTTCTTTCCAGCAATCTTACAACTTCACTCCGTCTCTAAACATATTTATCAATCTATCAAGCATTCATTCTACTAAGAAGCCGGGTAAGTAGCAAGGGAAGCGTGTATGGCTTGGCAACTTGTCAGTTCTCAAGCCAAATTATTTCGTGAATAACGGAATATTGTGTCGATATTTGATATACAACTGTAATATCATATTAACTTTTATGAAATGGAGATGTGATAAAGTACCCATAGATTAGCAAAAGTAAACATATAAAGTATAAAGTGAAACTTCATTCAGTGGGGCTTTCCTCCTGTTTAGAAGTGGGGTATTACAGACCGTTAATGCGTGATAAACTTTCACGTTAGTGTTTTTATACATAGAGGACGTTAAATATAGCTTGTTTAGCAATAAATGCGAGGGAAATGGGGAACGAGAAATTGAAGAGAAAGATCGCAGCGATGGCCACTATGGCAGTGGTTGGTTTTGGTAGCGCTTTTTTCAGTACAACAGCATCTGCAGATTCATTAGAAGATCTAAAAAATAAAGAAACCGAACTGCAGCAAGACCGTAAAGACATAAAAGCTAACCTTTCTGAAGCGGAAGAGGAAATAGCTGATATTTTAATTGAATTAGAAGAAACTAATGTTGAAATTAGTCGGATTAAGAAAGCAGTCGATGAAAACAAAGCATCATTGAAGAAGAATGAAGAAGATATATCGAATACACAAGAAGAGATAGATACACTTGAAGTTGAAATTGCCAAGCTAGAACAAGCGATTGAGGAACGCTTTGACATTTTGAAAGAACGGGCTTCTGCTTACCAGAAAAGCGGTGGAGATATCTCCTACCTGGAAGTATTATTCGGATCTCAAAGCTTCGGTGATTTCATTAGCCGTATTAGTGCGATAAATAAGATTACAGACTCGGATGTAACGTTGATGGAACAAATTGAAGCGGATAAAGAAATTGTAGAAGAGAAGCGAGAAGAAGTCGTTGTTAAACTTGAAGAATTAAAAGATTTGAAACTAGAGTTAGAAGAAATGCAAGCATTGATTGAGGATCAGGGGAAAGAAGCGAAGGTCAAGCAAGCTAACATAGAAGAAAAAGAGGAAAAGCTTGTTGCTAAAGTAGAGGAACTAAAACTTGAAGATAATAAGCTAGCAGCACTTGAAAAAGATGTGAAAGAAAATATGACAGCATTAACGCAACCGGCGCCGGATACTCAAATTGCTTCAGATAGTGTTGGATCAAGTGGCGGTTATCTAGCATGGCCAGCGGTGGGAGGCTACATTTCCAGTTATGTTGGACCACGCTGGGGTAGAATGCATCAAGGTATTGATATAGCAAGACCAAGCAATTATAATATTTTGGCTGCTGCAGATGGGGTAGTAACGAAAGCAGGTTCTGCTGGTGGCTTAGGAAATAGAATAGAGATTGAACATAGTGATGGATTAAAAACAGTTTATGGACACCTATCGTCCATCAATGTATCGGTTGGCCAACAAGTAACTACTGGGACAGTAATTGGGATAATGGGTAACACTGGTAATTCAACGGGTATTCATTTACATTTTGAAGTATATAAGAATGGTGCCCTGCAGGATCCAATGAACTACGTAAATTAAATGCTCTTGACTGGCGAAATGATATACTGGGAATATACCGTAGAGAACCCTTATCCACGTTAAATTTTTCCGATAGCTATATTACTTACGCAAACAATACATGATCAGCTGGCTTCCTAGATTAGGGGGGCCAGCTTTTTATACTTTACCTCATATCCAATTGGAATCCATGCAAAAATATAGGGTATACTAAAGGTATAATCAAACATGAGGGAGCGAGTCATATGGCTGCGATTATTTTTCAATCACCGAGTAAGTACATTCAAGGAGTCCACGTATTAAATGAAATTGGTGAGCATGTAAAAAAATTAGGAAATAAACCGTTGATTTTGTCAGATGAAGTCGTGTGGGGAATCACGGGCGAACAGATTGAAGCAAGCTTTAAGGAAACGAGTTTGGATTATCATTTTGTTGAATTCAAAGGCGAGGCTTCTCTTAATGAAATCAATCGAGTTGTAGAAGAAGGTAAAAGTCAGACGGTCGATCTTGTTATAGGTGTAGGCGGCGGAAAAACGTTGGATGCTGCTAAAGCAAGTGCGGATGGCCTCGATGTTGGCGTTGTGATTGTCCCAACAACTGCTTCGACGGACGCACCGACAAGTGCCTTATCCGTTATTTATAGTGATGACGGCGTATTCGAGTCGTATAAATTTTATAATAAGAACCCGGATCTTGTATTGATTGACACGGCAGTAGTGGCAAAGGCTCCACCACGCTTTTTCGCCTCTGGGATTGCAGATGCGATGGCGACATGGGTAGAAGCAAGAGCAACGATCAAGAGCGACGGGGAGACGATGGCTGGCGGGAAGCCAAGTATTGCAGCACAAGCCATTGCAAAAACGTGTGAAGAAACGTTATTTAAATATGGGATCCCTGCTTATCATGCGGTAGAAAAGGGTCTCGTCACGAAACAAGTGGAAGCAGTTGTCGAAGCGAATACATTATTATCTGGTTTAGGATTCGAAACTGGAGGACTCGCAGCGGCGCACGCAATCCATAATGGGTTTACCGTTCTCGAAGGTGATATTCATAAGCTAACCCATGGTGAAAAAGTTGCTTATGGAACATTGGTTCAGTTAATGCTTGAATTGCATTCGGAAGCAGAATTAAGAAAATACATCCATTTCTATCGTGCATTAAACTTACCAACTACATTAAGAGAAATGCATTTAGATAAAGTGTCCTTTGAAGACTTGGTTAAAATAGGTGAAGCAGCGACACAAGCGGGAGAAACAATGAGGAATCTATCTCCAGACATTACCGCGGAGGATGTAGCACACGCGATTATAGCAGTTGACCAATTCAGCCGGAACTAGGGAGCAATCCTAATAGCTCGCATATGAAAAGGAAAAGGTGCTGACAAAAAATTGTCTAGCACCTTTATTTTTATGCGGCTGGATCTTCTGATTTCGCTCCAATGATTTTATCGACCATCATCGCGATTGCGCCGTCACCAGTCACGTTTGTTGCAGTACCGAAGCTATCCTGCGCCATGTATAATGCAATCATCAATCCAAGTGCTGTTTCATCGAAGCCGAGCATGGTGCTAAGCAGTCCTAACGCTGCCATGACGGCACCGCCTGGAACTCCGGGAGCAGCAATCATAATAATTCCAAGCATTAAGATGAAGGGAATCATCATTCCGAACGTTGGGAGAGACATCCCGCTGGAAAGCACCATAACTGCTACGGAACACATGACAAGTGTAATCGTACTTCCCGCTAAATGAATGGTCGCACATAATGGAACAGCCGAATCAGCTACACCATCTGTTACTCCATTATTCTTGGAAGAGCGGACCGTTACCGGAATAGTGGCTGCGCTGGACATGGTTCCGAGCCCGGTAAAATAGGCTGGAAGCATGGTTTTTAGCGAAGTAAAAGGATTTTTCCCGGCAAGCGTACCTGCGACAATATAAAGCACGATAAGCCATACCCAGTGGATTGCAATTGCCATAAGAAGTACGAGTCCAAATGCTTGAAGCGTGTCAAATACCGTTCCATCTGCAGCAAGTTCGGCAAAAATACTCGCAATATAAAACGGTAAAATCGGGATGATGACTTTCCAGATGAGGCGTTCAATAATTTCCTTTCCTTCATCAAAGAAAGCTCTTAACGTTGGGCTTTCAACCCTCGTGATCCCGATTCCGAAGACGAACGCTAGAACTAAAGCCGTCATCACACCTGTAATTGGATCAATTGTAAGTTCAAATATAGGCTCGAAGCCACTGGCTTCTTCCGCGGACGCTCCACCATTTCCAACGAGCTTTGGTATAACAAAAAGAGCAACGATAAATGCTAACGTGCCCGCTAAAATTGTGGATATATAAGCAAGTCCCCCGGTGATCCCAAGCATTTTCCCGGAATGCTTACCGAAGCTCGCAATCCCACTGGCAATATAAAAAATGATGATGAGCGGAATCGCAAATCCGAGGAATTGTCCGAACAGTTCTTTGAATGTCACGATAATCTTCACGATGAAATCTGGGATAACTAACCCGATAAGAATACCGGCAACAATACCCACTAGTAATTTTACGATTAATTTCATTCCTTCACTCCTTCCCGAGTATGAGATTTCTTTAAATATACCACTGACCCTAGTCAAATTCAAGAAAATTCCTAGATTTCTCATAACGAAAGTTGTAGCTTCAAATTAATGAAAATATGTTGATTCCCAGTCAAATAAGGGAATACTAACGGTACCATTTCCCAAATTGTGTCGAATGGTTTTTTAACGAGGAATTTTTGAAGCAAAGTAGGTGAATGCTTGTGACGGTTTTATTTATTGGTATCATTATCCTTTTTATCGCATCTAGTTATTTTTCAGGTAGTGAGACGGCACTTACGGCAACGAACGAGATGAAGCTGCAATTAAAAGCGGCTAACGGGGATAAAAAGGCAGAGCGCTTACTCAAACTCGTCAACAATCCAGATCTCTTTATCCCAGGTATTTTAATCGCTAATAATGTTCCGAATATCGTGCTTCCTTCCCTTGTAACAATTGTCGCGCTCGAGTACGGATGGAATATCGGAATTACGACGACGGTGCTGACTGTATTAATTATTATATTTGCTGAAGTCATGCCGAAATCGGTTGCTGCAGCTTTTCCTGAGCGAATTTCTTACCTCGTCTATTATCCGACGATGATTATTTTACACATTTTAAAGCCATTTATTTGGTTACTTAATCTGCTCACGAAAACAACAATTCGCTTACTTGGAAAAGAGGAGGACGAAGAGGTCACTATTTCGAAGGCAGAGATGCGAGCAATGGTTGATATCGCTCACACAGAAGGTACGTTTAAAAATAATGAGATGTACCGATTGAAATCGATGCTTGATTTCCAGACATTAAATGTTTCGGATGTATTGAAAACGCACCGGGTAGAGATGAAGGCCATCCCGACTGATATCGCTTTTGAAGAAGCAAAGGAGTTTTTATTGGAAAATCATCATACACGGTACCCGATTTACGAAGGGGATAGCGATAATATTGTAGGTGTCTTCCATTCGAAATTTATTTTATCTTGGTCCATTCAACCGGAAAAAGGGATTCGGGAGTTCTCTGATATGGATCCCTTATTTATTTACGAATTCAATTCGGTTGATGCAGTTTTCAAAAAGATGACGGACGCTAAGAAGCATATTGCTATCGTGCTCGATGAATATGGTGGAACAGAAGGGTTGATCACCCATGAAGATTTAATCGAGACCATGATTGGCGAGGATATTGAAGATGAGATGGATGAGGACGACGCACTCATCCATGAGCAAACGGAAACGTTCATTATTTGTGATGGACGGCTTTCGTTGCACCGTCTTAATAATGTCTTCCAAATTGATATCCCGGAGGAAGCGGATAATGTGGCTGGTTTTATCTTGAATCGATACAGTTATTTGCCGGAAGAAGGGGAAGTATTCACTTTTAAAAACTTAGAATTTAAAATTTTAGAAGTAAGTGAACGAAGAGTGCACTTGGTTGAAATTAGGAAACTTTAGAACGACCTATCGCGTGGCTTAAGGGAGGTTGAATGTCCATTCTCCTTGCTAACGTCCTTTAAATATGTAATAGTAGAATTAATAGAATATTTCTCACCACTAGGGGTGCATTATTTGCTGAGAGAGTCAGGTGGAAAACTGTCTCAACCCTTCGAACTTGATCTAGTTGATACTAGCGAAAGAAAGCGGTGTTTGATAGCGACAAATCAACATGTTACGCGCAGACCGCCTTTTTCCATTATAAAAAGAGCGGTCTTTTTTAATGGGAAAGGTAAAAGTGTTTCATACACATGTAACGAAAGGCTTTCGGCAAATCGAGACATACCCTTTGTGGTGTAGAGAGGTTCTATACCAAAAAGGGAGGAATAAATCATGAGTGAACAGTTTACAGATCGTCTGTGGAAAAAGGTCCAGCCAATTTGGGAAGCTTACTTGGAGCATCCGTTTGTAAAGGGAATCGGGGATGGGACGCTCGATAAGGAAAAGTTCAAGCATTATATGAAGCAGGACTATGTCTATTTAATTGAGTATTCGAGAGTTTTTGCAATCGGGAGCGCAAAGTCACCGGATTTACATACGATGACGATGTTTGCGAATCTATTGCACGGGACATTGAACATGGAAATGGAATTACACAGGGAATATGCAGCCCGCTTTGGTATTACAAGTGAAGAACTCGAGGAAACTGAACCATCAGCAACGATGACTGCTTATACAAGTTATATGCTGAATGTTTCCCAGCTTGGCGGTGTAGAGAATGCGATTGCATCTGTGCTGGCCTGTGCATGGAGCTATAACTATATTGGAAAAGAATTAGCGAAAAACCCAGAGTCATTAGAGCATGAGTTTTACGGTAATTGGATTCAAATGTATTCCTCAGAAGGATTCACCGAGCTTGCCGAAAACTGCCAGAAGCTCATTAACGATTACGCAGCAGGAAAATCTGAAAAAGAGTTGCAAGCGCTTGAAGATATTGTTGTAAAAACAAGTAAATTTGAATACATGTTCTGGGAAATGGCAGAAAATATTGAGATGTGGCCGTTATAAGAGAGTAATGGGGGAGTGCTTGTCGCTCCCCCCTAATTTTGTTAAGCGGTTTATTCTCTTTTTTCCTTATCTTTCCTTGAATCACTTGATGGCATTTTCAATCCTGTAAACGGATTGATCTCATATGACATATCCCGATCATGCTCTTTCTCTGTTTTACTTACATTCTTACTTAATGCAACAAAATACCAAACAAAGGGTACTGCGACAATGAGCAATATAAGTCTTGGAATCCAGTCGCTCAACAGATCACTCCTCTTTTAAAGTTAGCGAATATTGTAATGATTATTTCTAATTATTCATTATTACGTTCCACATTTGCTATATGTTTATGTTTCGTTTTTAATAAACTTCCATTAACATTGCTAATTTAAACAATCTATACTATGCTTGATACAATACTTAGCTTTTTATGGAAAATAACTACATACGATAAGACCCGTAATCATGGTGTCTAAGGAGACTTAATAGGGAATCTGGTGTGAAACCAGAACTGTACCCGCAACTGTAAATGCTGACGAAATAAGTAAATCCACTGTCTTGGACGGGAAGGAATTAGAGTAGGATGAAGCATAAGTCAGGAGACCTGCCATTATTATGAAAGTTATCTTCTTCGGGAGCTGGGAAGGTATAATGAGGTTTATTCTGACTTTTAACGGTAAAAGATTACTGTTTTATTGAGGATGCTATCTTTATTATACCCATCAGTTCTGATGGGTTTTTTCATTTCCTTAAAAACTCTCCCGAAGTCTCTTAAGCGGTCACTTCAAAGAACAGAGAAGAGGTTATGAAATGGAAGAAAAATTACCAGCGACAATTTCGAGAACAATTCAGACGAAGCTTGTTTTACCTCCGGATACAAACCATATGGGAACAATTTTTGGAGGAACTGTTTTAGCATCAATTGACGAAATAGCGGCGATTGCTGCTATGAAGCATAGCGGGAGTGTGGTCGTCACGGCATCGATCGATACGGTGAATTTTCTCTCAACTGCTAAGGCGGGTGATATATTAAAATTGGAGGCGGTCGTCGTCTCTACGGGCAGAACCTCGATGGAAGTGTATGTGAAAGTGGAATGCCAGCATTTGGATACAGGCGAAATAACAACGACGACTACTGCAATTCTGACGATGGTTGCAATTAATAGTGAAGGAATTCCAACCAAAGTGAGTGGCGTGATTCCGGAAACGGAGGAGGAGAAGCGTCTGTTTCAAAGTGCGCAAATAAGGAAAAGTCGACGGATGCAGATACGGGAGTATTCAGAGGGCAGGTAAGAAAGAATCCTGCCTCTTTCCCATTATACATGAAACTATAAAATAAAAATGCTGTGATAACTTAGGTATCCGGGGCTAGCTACGTCCGGCTCCAGCGCCCAGCAACTATCAAACTTCACACTCCTCCAATCGATAAAGAAGACTTGCCGAGCGGTCTTTGTGAGGCTTAGTCGCCTTTATACCCTTGTGGTGAAAGTCAACATCAACTCACTATCGTTCGTTGTGTTTCCTTTATCTCATTCCGGAGTGCTCCAGTTTGTACGTTGCTACGACGCACAGGATGTGCTAGTGCAGGTGTTGCGACAGGACGTCGCGTTTTTAACCTGCAAGGGCGCTTGCGCCTTTGTTTTCATCATTTAATATTTTCTTTCCTACGCCTTGCAAACTTCACGAAGGTCACATAAGCAACAGAAGCAGCAAGCGCAGCAGTAAACAATGGTAGCCCAAATGAATTGCAGCCTGTAATAACGGTTTCCTGGGAGAGACCAGTACGCATGCTCCAAGCTGAACTAATATTCGGAGTATATATCCATGTTAGAAACATGCCAGACAGTACCTGGAATACGGTGAACATTACAATAAAACTAATGATAAAGACAAGATACTTTTTCATTAAATATCCTCCGATTCATACATTTATATCTTACATACGAGTGGCAAGTAATTAAGTTTCATTTTACTAAAAAATAAAATTCATATCCATCTAAATAACTATCCCCATTTACCAAGTATTGGGGTATAATATTCTTTAGTTTTACAAAAGGGATTTTCCTATACATGTCTACATGAGAGAGGAGTTAGGGGTCACTTTTTCAATTGTTATTTTTAAAGATGTTGCATAAGTAAAAGGGGGAAAAAGAGATGAGAAAAACCATTGCCTTATTGATAATGGCAAGCTTCTTACTGCTTGCCGCTTGTGGGGAAGATAAGGAGCCGTTAACAGAAGGCCAAGTGTTGGAGCAGGCAATTCAAGCGAATGCTGATTTAGAAAGTTATACGACAGAGATGAAGATCGATACAGAGATTATGGATATGATTGTATCGATTGAAGGTACGGCTGACGTCACACATGATCCGGACACACTTTATTTAGACATGACGATGGGGATGACTGGAATTTCTATGGATGTGGAGACATATATCGTTGGTGAAGAAGTGTATATGAACATGTTCGGTGAATGGTTCATTACGGATGAAGAAGAAATGGGACTAGAGAGCTTTGACCAATTAAATGAAGGTGAACTTGAAAAACTAGAGGCGTTTGCTGATCAATTTGAAATGACGGAGGAAGAGGATCAGTATATCCTTGCGTTAACCGGTGAGGGAGAAGAATTTGAGGAATTAATCGAACCATATTTCGATACATCAATGGGAGATTTGACGATGGATATTGACTTGGAAGAAGACCTTTCCGACATTACGATTAACAGTTTTGAGACCGAAATGAAGGTTGATAAAGAGTCAATGTTGATCCAATCACAAACTGTTCAGGCGGAATTTGAAATGGACGGTGAATCTATTCAAGTTACAGCGGAAGCTACGGTGTCGAATGTGAATGAAGTTGAGCCAATTGAAATTCCAGAAGAAGTAAAAGAAAATGCTGTAACGGAAGAGGAATGGGAAGAAGATTTTGCATTTCTCGAGGAAGAAATGTCACTTGAGGAAATTAAGGAAAATGTAGATTATACGATTCCCGATGTTACATTCGTACCGGAGGGCTATGAAATGACGGAATCCTATTATTCCTCGGATGATGAGTCAGAGATGGTCTATCTCATTTATGAGGATGAAGATTGGAACGGCTTCGTATTTAGCATCTATCCTTCACAAGAGGATTATGATGGAATGTTTGAAGGGGAAGAGACGGAGACAATCACTATTAATGGTAATGAAGGTAATCTGGCGGTTGATGATGATGGTTTCATGTGTCTCACTTGGGAACATGAAGATGTGTTTCTTGAATTAATTGGCGAAGAATCTGAAATGCCGAAAGAATTGTTTCTGCAAATAGCAGAGGGGATTGAGTAAGAGCACATTTCGTCTAATAAAAAGCGACAGGGAATATTTTTAGATAATCTCTGTCGTTTTTTTGGTGTGAAAATTTTATTATATTGCGGTAATTCCACCATCCACGATAAACTCAGAACAAGTGGAATAACTGGATTCGTCGGATGCTAAGTAAAGGACAAGATTTGCTACTGTTGAATTTTGTCTCGAGGAGTTAGTTCCATTTTTCTGCTGCTTTATGACTGAGGAGAAAAATAGGAATAAACAAGATTAGAATTACGACTGCACCTAATAAATTGTTGAATGTTAATAAACCAGTATTAGATATATGATAAGAAAGAATAATATAATAAGGAATGATCAGTGATACAGAAGTCCAAAGACCTGGAGTATAGCTGCGTAAGTATAAGGATTGTACGGGATAGGTAAAAATATTTAAAGCAAATAACAGATTTAACCCGAGAAATAGAAGATAGTGCTCAGTTATTGTTGTAATTACAATCAGAATAGCTACTGGGATAGAAAGTAAAAATACAACGAAAGAAAATCTGGCTGCATTCATTGTCTCAAATTTCCTGAGTTCTTCTTCTACAAAAGCAGGGATTCTTTTGCGAATTCTTGGATACGTTTTGTTGAACCATTTTTCAATTGTCATGATTTCTTCTAGGTTGTGGAGCATGAAAATGATGGTGAAAATTAGGACGAATAGATGGATATCCATAACCTTTTAACTCCTTTCTTAGAAATGCTCTTTTTTAAAACCTTTCTATAACAGTATTTTAACATGATTATTCCTATCTTTATACGAGTTTATAATTAATACTTTTCGCATGGCTGGAAGGCAATCGGCGGGTAGGTTATTATCTGAAGGCTGTCTTCCTTTAAAAAGAGTAAAATATTTTCTCCGCTTGAATACATTAAAGAAGGAAAAGATATTTGGAGGTGTACTCATTATGTCATCACCACAAGAATCAAAATCAACAAACTCTTCAAATGAGATAATATCTTTAGAAGAACTTTCCTTTGTTTCAGCCATGTTCTTTGTTATCGGTGCAATGATCTCCTTTTATGTTGCTTATAAAAGACTTAAAGATTCGTCTTTAGGTGGACCGCCGATATTGCAACCCGTGCCATAAAGTGAAACTCATTCAGTGGGGATATCCTTACCTCTCCCACTGAATGTTAGTTGAACAGAATCATGGATTTATTACGGACTGTATATCCCAACCTTCATATATTGGGTTTCCCTCATGTTTCAATCGATGTATCGCAGGACTATCGCATGATATTTTCCAGGAACGGATTAATACAGAGAACTTGACAATCGAAACCGTGGCAGAAAAGATTGCTTTGAAATCTGAAATCCAACTAATCACCGATAAACGGGGGAAATTCAAGAGAAAGCTAGACAGGTTAAAAATACAACTTAGTCATATCCGATGGTTTTAAGAGAATTTATAGGCGCAATCATTGAAACCAAACACTCACTTCCGCCGTAAAACTACAAGTGAGTGTTTTTCATATTAACCTAAACCAATTCCAAAAGGGGAGAGCCACCAAATGACCTTTCTAATCCAACATCAATGGGAAATTTTTATCGCTGCAGAGATACTGTCCTTTATCTCATTAATTCTATTCGGGGTCATCCGCTATTTTTTCAACAAACGGAATTTAAGTCTTATCTTTCTGCTGTCTTTTCTCGGCTTATTTATCGTTGAGGGAGTGCTTGCTCTCCTTATTTACCGGGAAACAGGCGAGATTTCGATGTTTCAAATTGTTATTTTGATTTTTATTTTGTATGCGTGCACTTTTGGCATCAATGATTTCCGGAAGTTGGACCGTTGGATGCGCTTGAAGATTGGTAATTTGCGCGGTATCGACTTACTTACTGAAAGGGATAAAGAAATCATCAGGAGACAAAAAGACCCGAAATATATTGCCAAAATCAATCGATACAGCTCCATTTTCCATTTACTTATATTCGCAGCCGTCCAGATTGTTTTCTGGAGCTATGGAATAAAGGATCTCAATCAGGCGATGAATTACCTGACTGATCTTTCGTGGATTGGTGATGACAATTACTTGGCATCACCTTATGCAAATGAAATGATGTATAACATTTCAATGGTTTGGGGGATTGTTTTTATTATTGATTTCATTTATTCGTGGTCTTACACCATTTTTCCGAGCAAGTCTTAAGCGGGAAGTGGGGTATTTAGGAATCTTAACATCCTGACGTTGATAGCTCCTCTTAGGCGAAATGAGCTGGTCAATAGGGATTGATAACCTTCTATATGTCCGGAATACTGTCATGTTGCTCACGGAATTTGTATTTTCGATATTCTGAATGCATAGTCACCTGAGAAAAAGGATTCATCTCGTTTTCCGACCCAAATTTCATGTCAAAAATAGGGATTTGTCTAGTGCGGTTTCCTGTACTCTGCCATAGGCTGTAGGGAAGGGAAAGAACAGGATAAAATTTTTCTTGAAAAGGAGCATATACATGCATGGATTTGTAAATCATGTACCGATGCATCATTCGCCATTACCATATCCAGAAATGCACCGGGCTCGTCCGCCGGGTCCGTTTGGGCCAGGTGGCGGTATTGATCCGCTTGCAGCTGGATTAATAGGAGCAGGACTAGGATTTTTAGGTGGCAGTTTAATCGCTGGAGGACCAGGTTTTGGCTTTGGACCGGGATACGGTCCTGGGTTCGGTCCAGGGGCCGGATTTGGTTACGGTCCTGGCTTCGGACCCGGCCCGGGATTTTGGCAGTACGGTCCCGGATTCGTGCCATATGGTGGTTTTTAATATAAAAGAAAGGGTTTGGGTGCACGCACGCAAACCCTTTCTTTTATATTAAAAATAAGATAGACTAGTCATAAAGAATAGATATTTTTCCACTAGGGGTGCCAGTCGGCTGAGATAAGACTTTTTCTTAATCCCTTTGAACCTGATCTAGTTCATACTAGCGTAGGAAAGTGGAGTTGGTATACATACTTAAATTGTATTAATAACCACTCCAATTCCCGGGGTGGTTTTTCTTTTTTAAAAACTACCTCGCCCTTAATCTATTTCAATTTACTAAAAAGGAGGAAGTTTACATGAACTATATTGCTAAAATTCGAGAAAAAAGTCCGTTTATCTATAACATCACGAATGAGGTTGCGACAAATTTTGCGGCAAATGGTTTGATTGCGATTGGTGCGTCTCCAGCCATGTCGAATACACCAAAAGAGGCGGAGGAGAATGCGAGTCATGCGGATGCTGTCGTATTGAATCTCGGAACTTTAACCGAGGATCGGGCCGAGGCGATGCTGCTTGCTGGCCTTAAAGCGAATGAAAAAGGAATTCCAGTCATTCTTGATCCCATCGCAGCAGGGGGAACAAAATTCCGTACGAAAGTGATTAATGAATTATTGGAAAAGGTGAAATTCGCTGCTATCCGAGCGAATGCTGGGGAAATTTCTGTACTTGGCGGAGCGCTTGATATTATGAAAAGCCCTGACTCTACGGTTGAATCGATTGATCCGAAAATTGCTCAAACAGTAGCGAAAGAATATGATACGGTTGTTATTGCAACAGGGAAAACAGACGTCATTACAGACGGAACGCGCATGAGTCTTTGTAATAATGGGCATACCATGCTACAAAATATTACGGCAAGCGGGTGCCTGCTTTCGTCTCTCGTTGGGCCTTATTTAAGTGTTGCCGAAGACTTGTATGAGGCGAGTGTGGAAGTGACTGCAGCTTACGGGATAGCTGCGGAACTTGCGATGAAAAAGGCGGAAGGGCCGGGCACGTTCATCCCTGCTTTGCTTGATCAGCTTTATCTGCTGGATCAGGAGACGGTGAATACGTATAAAAAGCTGCAAGAGATTTAGAATGAATACAACAAACGGGAACGTAGCTCTACTTCTAGTCGATTTACAAAATGATTTTTGCCATCCGGAAGGCACCGCAGGTAAACGCGGGAAAGATATTCATGCTTTTTATGAAAAAATGAAACAGATGAAGGATTTGCTAGAAGCAGCACGAGAATGTGAGATTCCAGTGATTCATGTGATCTCGGAACATAGTGCTTGGACGGAATCCCCTTCTGCAAATGAACGATTCGGCCGAAGCAATCAGAAAAGTAATTTATCCTACTGTGAACCTGGAAGCTGGGGAGCGGAAATTCATGAGTATTTCACTCCGCTTCCAGGAGAAAAAGTTGTCGTAAAACATCGGTATAGTGCGTTTGTCCATACAAATCTTGAGCTTTTATTACGCTCAAATGGTATAAGCCATCTTACGATTATTGGAGCTTACACGAATGTGTGTATTGACACGACTGCTCGTGATGCTTCTATGAGAGATTTTTTCGTAACGGTTCCCTCTAATTGTGTCGTCTCGGATAATGAAAAACTACATCACGACGCATTAGAGTTACTCCAAGGAACATTTGCAGAAGTTGTTCACGCAGTTGAAGTAAAAAAACAATGGAAAGGGGAAATATAATTGAAAGAAATTCTATTTATCGAAGCAGGAATGGGAATTGATCTCCACGGCCAGGACATAAATGTAGCTGCCGAACGTGCGATTATGGATGCGATCCATTATAATTCCATGCCAGGAATAAGGAAAATGCTGCCAAGTCAAGACTTGAACAATATGCGGGTGAACGTTAAGCTCGCTGTACCAAAAGACGAGGAAAAGCTTGACCATGAAAAAATTAAAAGTTTGCTTCCTTATGGAACGGTAACGGTAGAAACCGTTGCTGGAGGTATGGCGACAACGAGCGGTATTTTCCTTGAAGATCAACAGGATGAAAATGATTTAATGTATATTGTGAATGCAGTCGTTGAGGTTGGGTATTAATGAAATGACATTTAGTTTAGTTGGTAAAGCAAATGAGTATGATGATGGGTGGGCTTTTAGTAGGCAGTCAATCGTCCGTCAACGCCTCACTGGGTCGGAGAATTGGGACGATTGAAGGTGCACTCATCTCTTTTCTGACTGGTACAGGTTTGCTTGCGATACTGGTGCTTTTCTTTGGACAGGGAAATTTATATATAAGGGGAATGTCCGGGCGAGGAAGCTCGAGCAGTCCGGAAAAAAGGCATGTTAAAATGAGGCACTTAGGGAAAGTCTAAGTACCTCATCGCTATTTCTCCTCCACATCAACCAAATAAATCTTCTCTTCAAACCCGCCACATTCCTCTGCCTTTTTGGCCCGACGTTTTTCTACATCTTCCATCGTGGTGTCGTGGATACCGACAAGGGCCTGCATGACTTCGAGGATATCAGCAAGTTCCTCTAATGCATCTTCGTCATTTGCTGCATCTTGATATTCCATCACTTCTTCATTCAGTTTCTTTTTTAGCTCCATAATATAACGATCCTGGTTAAGGGTTTCGGTATTGAAGGCTTGACCGTTTTGTTCCAATATTGACGGAATACCGTCGCGGACAAGTTTATTATACGTCGTCACTTAGGAAACACTCCTTTTTCATTGTTGTCGATTATATGGGGAAGCGAAATTACCTATATTCAATCGTTCCCTAAATACCGACAAGAAAAACGTTCGCTCTCAATTTAACGATAATGTTTCTTACTGAACGTGAATGCATCAACTGCTTCCCGGTCGATTTCATATCCGATGCCAGCTTTCTTAGGAACCGTAATATAACCGTTATTCGCGATAACTTCTGGTGCGATAATATCTTTTTCCCAATAGCGGTCGGAGCCGGATGTGTCACCAGGCAAGGTGAAATTCGGCAGCGATGTTAGCGCAATATTATGGGCCCGGCCAATTCCTGATTCAAGCATCCCGCCGCACCAGACAGAGATACCTTTCTCCGCACAGTAATCATGGATTTTTTTCGCTTCAGATAATCCGCCAACACGGCCAATCTTCACGTTTATAACTTTCGTACTTCCGAGTTCCACCGCTTTTCGTGCATCTTCCAACGAATTGATGCTTTCATCTAAGCAAATCGGAGTTTCCAGCTCTTTTTGCAGCTTGGCATGGTCGATAATATCGTCAGAAGCGAGTGGTTGTTCAATCATCATGAGATTAAATTCATCAAGTTGTTTTAACGTATCAAGATCCTTTAATGAATAAGCTGAATTAGCATCTGCCATAATCGGCAAATCAGGGAAGTGTTCGCGTAACGCCCGGATTACTTCGACATCTTTACCAGGCTTGATTTTCACTTTCATACGCTTATAGCCTTCTTTCACATATCCATGAACCAATTGGATCAAGTCATCGGTAGTAGGCTGAATGCCAATACTGATGCCAACCTCAATCTGTTCACTCTTCCCGCCAAGTGCCGCTGCAAGAGATTGGTTCGTTTGCTGGGCATAGATATCCCAAACTGCACCTTCAATCGCGGATTTTGCCATATTATTTTTCCGGATGGGGGAAAAAGTGTCACGCACTTCATCCGGGTGCTGCAATTCTTTATTGAGGAGGAGTGGAATAAGAAAATCCTCAAGCATATGCCAGTTCGTCATCATCGTTTCTTCGGTGTACCAGGGGGCACGGAAGGCGACCGATTCTCCCCAACCAATCGTTCCACTTTCGTCTTTTGCCTCTAGCAGTAGAAAGTCACGATTTTCTAGCGTTCCGAAACTTGTTGCAAAAGGAGATTTTAATTTCATTTGTAAATGGCGGATGGTGATCTCTGTCAATTTCATGATTCATTTCCTCCAAATTCAATCTTGTTCTTTGTTTTTTACTTAGACTTTACACTCGTACACCTGCGCGATTAGAAAAAGGTTCGCGTTGCCGCATCACTTTCTTCTTCACTAGCAAATAATTCTTAATTTCAAAAAGCAAGTAAAAGAGATTGGCCCGCACTTCGAATTCTTCTCTTGTCTTTGGTAGTTCATTTTCACGGAAAATTTCTTCGTAAGACTCTAACTTTTCGAGAACAGGATCAATGTTCTTCGTGCGGACGTTTTCGCTAATGTTCAATAATAGGTCGGCAACCATTTCGCGTTGTTCCACATGGATCTCTGAGAGGGAAACGATGCCTATAATTGGCAGCATTTGTCGCAATATGGCGAGCTGTTCTTCGCGCAATCTGAAATAATGATAGTCTGTTCTTTTTTCTTGTAATAAATTGTTTTCAATATCTTGGATGGCCATCGATTTCGCTTGATTAATAATTTCTTCCGCTTCATTAATCTCTTGTCCGTCCCAATTCCGGTGATTATCTTTTAAGAAAGCATGGAATTCATAGAGGATTTTTGCATACTTTTCTTCAATTTCATATTTGAACCTATCAATGTCTTTTCTCATACTCGGCATAACACTGTTTACAATGAATGCAATTCCAATCCCGGTGAGAATGATAAATAGTTCATGGAAGAAAACTTCAAAACTTGCATTTCCAATCATATAAATATGGGAGAGGACAACCATGCTTGTGATAAATCCGTTTTGAATCCGCGCTTTCATTAAGATCGGTATAAACAGAAGAATGAAAATCGCAAATACAATCGGGTGATAACCTAATAATTCAAAGACCACCATACCGAGAACGAGTGAAAGAAGACAAGCGAAAAATTTATCCTTAATCGTGTAGATGGTTCGTTTTTTCGTCCGTTCAATACACATAATGACAAGAATCGCTGCAAAGGTTGCAAATTGAATGTCAACAAGACTTGCAAACCACATCGCAATACCTGCACCGACTGCTGTTTTAATCGTTCGGTATCCCATACCAACCATCCGAAACACCTCTCTTCCCTGATGACTTTCATTAGATCTATTATAGACTGTTGGAGAAGGAAGGAACAGAATTCCGGTCGGTGAGTGTGTTATACTAAATTTAATCACTCATTTAAATGGAGAAATCAATAGAAAAGGAGATGTTTTACATGATTAGATCGATTCCTGAAATTACATTAAATGATGGACTATCAATCCCGGCAATTGGACTAGGGACGTATAAAATGAATGGTAACGCTGGGGTCCGGTCGATTATAAGTGCGATAGACAATGGGTATCGTCTGCTTGATAGCGCTTATAACTATGAAAACGAAGGTACAGTTGGGGAAGCTGTCCGTAAAACTGGTGTACAGCGTCAAGATTTAATCATCACGTCGAAGCTGCCAGGGAGATACCATCAATACGATTTGGCCGTGCAGACGATTCAAGAGTCCTTGTACCGGGCGAATCTCGATTATTATGATTTATACCTCATCCACTGGCCGAATCCGAAGCAGGACGTGTATGTCGAAGCTTGGCAGGCGTTAATTGATGCAAAAAGATGGGGCTTGGTTCGTTCAATTGGAACGAGTAATTTCCTGCCTGAACATATTGAACGGCTGGAAAAAGAAACCGGTGTGAAGCCAAGTGTGAACCAGATTGAATTGCACCCGTTCTTCAATCAGAAGGAGCAGCGGAAGTGGCATGAAGAAAATGATGTTCAGACACAATCCTGGAGTCCACTTGCACGTGTAAACAACGTGCTTGATAACGATATTCTAACGGCAATTGCGTCACGCCATAATAAGTCCGTATCTCAAGTTATTCTGCGCTGGCATTATCAGTTGGGATCGGTTGCTATTCCAAGATCGACTTCACCGGTTCGTCAGCGGGAGAATCTTGCTATCTTTGATTTTGAATTATCACAGGAAGAAATGAATAAGATCGGCGAATTGAGTCGTCCGGACGGGAGAATGAAAAACCAAGATCCAGCTGAGTATGAAGAATTTTAAACTGGCGAAGAAGTGTGAGGATACCTTATGAAGGAACTGTATATAAAGCAAAAAATACTTAGCTTAAGCGGCAGGTTTACGGTAAAAGATGCAGATGAACGGGATGTATATACCGTAGAGGGTAGCTTCATGAAAATCCCGAAAGTCTATACGATTAAGGATGAGAGAGAAGCGGAAGTCGCCCGAATTACGAAGCGAATGCTTACCTGGATGCCGAAGTTCACCATTGCTGTTGCCGGTGAAGAAGTCATTACGATAAAAAAGGAATTTTCTTTTTTTAAACCGCGCTATTCGATTGATGCGATTGGCTTAGAGGTGACAGGAGATTGGTGGGGCATGGATTTTGAAGTGTATCAGCACGGAGCGTTTATTGGAGAAGTGAAGAAAAAATGGTTTACTTGGGGCGATAGTTACCAAGTTAAAATAAGTGATGAATCCGAAGAAAACCTGATGATTGCCCTCGTTGTCGCGATTGATTGCGTGAAAGCAGATCAATCAGCAGCTGCCGCTTCGCCGGGAAGTTGAATAGAAACGGGTCCCCAAGTGAAAATTTTCCTTGGCGACCCGTTTTTTGTAATTGCTTTGGGAACTGTATGGTAATGATACTGTGGATGACTACATTTAGCCGAGTGAATAGGGGCGTTTTAATCTTTAATCGTCCGTTTGAATTAGGTTAGATTTCGTTCGGTCGATTAGAGATGTCTTAATTACTCGAATGAGTTAGACTTTCCTTCGTTCGGTCGATTATAAGGGTCCTAATCACCCGAACGAGCTAGAATAGCCTTCATTCAGTCGATTAGTAGTGCTCTAATTAATCGAATTGGCTAAATTCGATTTCGTTCGGATAAATAGGGATGTTTTATTGATCACCCTTTTGCGCCTCCTGATTCCAGCTCGTTTGGTCAGAGAGATCTAATCAACACTTGAAAACAACTCTAATTCGAGCAGTGAAGCTGTCCGTTTATTATAGCCGTCAACAGTATTATTTAAAATCTTCTCCGTGCAGTGATAGGAAATTTGCCAGTGCAAAAGTTGAATTCATTACTTTCCATCGGTGTAGTTATCAAAATATCCTTGAATATAGACAAAAGGTGTTCCTTTGTCACCGCTGCCTGACGTGAGGTCAGATAGAGAGCCGATCAAGTCGGTTAGTTTTCGTGGAGTTGTTCCTTGTGCCTCCATAGATCCGACAAGGTCATCACCCTTTTTATTAATGAACGCGGCAACTGCTTCGTCTAATTCATCTCCGCGCAGGTGACTAAAGTTATTATCAGCTAAATATTTTAATTTGATTTCGTTCGGTGTACCTTCCAGACCTAACGTATAAGCTGGGGATACAACAGGGTCTGCTAGTTCCCATATTTTTCCAGCCGGATCCTTGAATGCACCATCGCCGTACACCATTACTTCAACTGTTTTTCCAGTAGCTTGTTTAACTTTTGCTTGAATCCCGTTTACTAATTCCTGACAATTATTCGGGAAGAGTTTCACACTTTCTTCGGTCGCTTTATTAGAACCGAGTAGTCCGTATGCTTCGTTATAACCACTGCCATTAATCGGTTCTGTTAAAATATCATCCAGTCCGTAAATCGTTTCCGCACCGTGTTTCTTTAGGATCCGTTTCGTCCGGTGACGGGAGTGGATATCACAAGTGAGGACATGCTTCGTGTACTCTAGGATTGATTTCGCGTTATTGGAAAAAATAATCTCGCATTCAATTCCTTCTGCTTCGATAATGCTCCTGTAATATTCAATATAATCGACGCCAGTGAATGGATGTTTGCAATTTCCGAATAACTCGCGGAATTCCTTTTCCGTTAGTACATCTGTCCACGGATTGACTCCTTTATCATCTAAGTCATCAATGCTGACTAAATGGTTGCCAACCTCATCGGCTGGATAGCTCAGCATGAGGACAATTCTTTTAACCCCGCGGGCAATCCCGCTTAAAATGCTGGAAAAACGATTCCGGCTGAGGATTGGGAAGACGACTCCGACCGTTTTATCGCCAAATTTACTCTTGGTATCTTCAGCAATTGCTTCGATACTCGCATAATTTCCTTGCGCCCGGGCAACAATCGACTCGGTCAAGGAAACGATGTCACGATCCCGAATTTGGAATCCCTCGACTTCCGCTGCTTGTAAGACGGTTTCTACGACGATTTCCTCGAGGTCATCGCCTTCATTGATAATCGGTGCTCTGAGTCCACGTGCGGTTGTACCTACTACTCTTACCAATCTGATCTCTCCTAATCTTCATGAGAATATATGATGTACATATCTATTAATTTTTGATTTCCCTTCTTTACTATACCTGTAATTCGTGATATAAGTAAAATTAATAATTATTATACCTAGTATTAGGAGAGTTTATATGATAGAGAACTTGGATTTATATCGAGTTTTTCAGATCGTCAGTCAAAATAAGAGCTTTTCCCAAGCGGCAAAAGAATTATTTATGACTCAATCTGCTGTGAGCCAAGCAATTTCCCGGCTGGAGAAGGGGCTCGAAGTCCAGCTGTTTTATCGGACTCCAAAAGGTGTTATGTTAACGACAGAGGGGAAAGTGCTGCAGGAGCATGTCAGCTCAGCCCTCGGAATTCTTGATGTTGCGGAAGATAAGATTCAAGCGTATAAGGGAATTCGGCGTGGAGAGTTGCGAATTGCGGTTGGAGATACAATTTCCCGTTATTTTTTATTACCTTATTTGGAAGAGTTTCATGCGCGATTTCCTGGTATTAAGCTGAAGGTGTTAAATGGTACGACTCCGGAAATATTAGGTTTTTTGAAAGCTGGGGAAGCGGACGTCGGTGTATGTAATTTACCGATTGATGATGAGCAGTTTGAAGTTACGCCATGTATGGAAATCCATGATATTTTCGTTTGCGGAGATAAATATAAACGGATTTCGAAACATCGGATCAGCTATGATCATTTAATGGAACTACCGCTCATCTCTTTTGAAAAAAATACGGTCTCCCGTGATTATGTGGATGCGTTTTTTAAAGATAGAGGATATGAACTGTCTCCGGTATTCGAACTTGGTTCATATGATCTTATTATGGATTTTGCGAAAGGGAACTTAGGCATATCTTGTGTTGTTCGCGAGTTTTCTCGTGAGTATTTAAACCGCGGTATTGTCCATGAAGTATTGCTGGAAGAGGAAATTCCGAGCCGGTATATCGGTATTGTCCATTTAAAAACAGTCCCACTCTCCCGCGCCGCAGCCAAGTTTGTCGAAAGCATTAAACCGAGGATTTAGAAATGGGGAGGGACATTGGGGTCAGAGCACTTGTCCCACTAGGGCGGGACAAGTGCTCTGACCCCAATGTCCCTCCTTGCTCCAAGCTCGACGATTATAAGAGCCGCGATTATAAATAGTGTTATCGCACTAGCTATCGCCTCACTGGCAGAGAAAGGGATTACTCCGCCTGTTTTTCTTAGTGGGAATGTGGATGGAGCTGATGAGCATAATGAGTAATTAATGAAAAAGCATAAAGAGCTGTTTTCTTAGGTATAATGATGGATTTGCATACGTATAGTTGTATAGACAACCATACTGTATTTTGATAAAATAAATATGAATAAATCTTTTTTTACGTGCTACCAATCAGTTTGAAGATGGAAGGGAGGGCAGTAGCAAAAGTTAAATTTTCCTTTTAAATGACAGCGCTATCATATTTCGTTTTTTATTAATCTAACATGAAAGATGAAAGGAAAATGACCTAGAACAAGCTTTATCATCATTAAATTCTAGAAGAGGATGATTATTATGATGAAGTATTTACAAAACCTTGGTAAATCGCTCATGCTCCCTGTAGCTGTACTGCCGGCTGCCGCGATCCTGATGGGGATCGGTTACGGGATTGACCCGGAAGGATGGGGTGAGGCGAATAAGGTAGCAGCTTTCCTCATTAGTGCCGGTAGTGCTATTTTAGATTTCCTCCCTGTTTTATTTGCAGTTGGTGTCGCAGTCGGTATGGCGAAGGAAAAGGATGGATCTGCAGCGCTTAGTGGTTTGGTAGGCTTTTTGATTGTTACTACAGTGCTTTCTGTTGATAATGTGGCTCTCCTTCAGGGGATTGAAGCGGAAAGTGTGAATGCGGCTTTTGCCAATATTGAGAACGTCTTTGTCGGTATTATTTCAGGTCTTATTGCTGCCGCGATGTATAATCGATTTAGTAAGACGAAACTTCCTGATGCGCTCGCTTTCTTTAGTGGAAAACGGCTTGTTCCGATAATGACAGCTGGTACGATGCTTCTTTTGTCTTTACTCTTTTTGTTGATCTGGCCAATTGCTTATTCTGGATTAGTAGCATTCGGTACGGCAATTAGTAACTTAGGTTCTGTTGGTGCTGGGCTTTATGGCTTCTTTAATCGGCTATTAATTCCAACTGGACTGCATCATGCGCTAAACTCTGTATTCTGGTTTGACGTGGCTGGGATTAACGATATTGCTAATTTCTGGTCCGGTCAAGGGGAAAAAGGGATAACTGGAATGTATCAGGCCGGATTTTTCCCAATTATGATGTTTGGTTTGCCAGCAGCAACATTAGCAATGTATCATACGGCTAAAACGAGAAGAAGAAAACAAGTTGCTTCTCTACTGATGGCCGCGGCTTTTGCAGCTTTCCTGACAGGTGTAACCGAACCAATTGAATTTTCCTTCATGTTCTTAGCTCCATTCTTGTATGTTGTGCATGCAGCCTTAACAGGATTATCCTTATTTATTGCATCGGCCTTTGGCTGGACGGCAGGTTTTAGTTTCAGTGCCGGAGCAATCGACTTTTTCTTGAGTTCGCGGTTGCCACTTGCGAATCAGCCATGGATGCTTATTGTGCAGGGTCTTGTGTTTGCGGTAATTTATTATTTCTTGTTCCGTTTCTTAATCGTTAAGTTCGATATGAAAACGCCGGGCCGGGAAGATGATGATGAAGTTGTGGAAGCGGCGACTGAATCAGCCTCTGGTGCAGGTGATCGCTTTGCAGTGATGGCTCGTGAAATTTACGCAGGTCTTGGTGGGGATGAAAATGTTCTCTCCGTTGATAATTGTGCGACGCGGCTCAGGCTGGAAGTTAAAGACGCACAACAGGTAGATCAGCCTAGAATTAAAGCAACTGGTGTGCCGGGCGTCCAAATTGTTGGGAAAAACAATGTTCAGGTTATCGTTGGTACCCAGGTGCAAGCAGTGGCAGATGAGGTAAGGAGCATCCGAAATAAAAAATAGCGGAAAAAAGATGAAACGGGGATACCTTAGGGTTCCCGTTTCATCTGTAAATGGAAGATATATTTATCTGCACGGTAAGCGGACTTCACGTATTCAACAGGGGTTTCTAAGTCTTCTTGTAAATAACTTGTCCGTTTCATGAGTAATATCGGATTCCCCTCTTTGATGCGTAAATGGTTGATTTCATCATCTTTGGCGAGTGCAGCCTCGATGCTCTGGGTGCCGTATCCTATTTGCAATTGAAGCTTGTTCTCCAAATAGTGATAGAATGAGGTTGTGACATCTTGTTCCGTCATTTCCCCGACAAGTTTTTTGGGAGTATATACTGTCTCAAGGGCAACGGGTTCATCGTTTGCAAGGCGGATTCGTTTGATTTCGTAAATGGTATCCGCTGCATTTAATTTTAAAATAGAGGCAAGCTCGGTGTTTCCTGAAATAGTTTTAAAACTGATCAGTTTATTCGATGGGATGAGTCCGCGGCTTTTCATATCTTCACTGAAACTAGTTAAACCGGAAAGATCTTGTTCGAACTTATTCTCCGCGACAAAGGTGCCTTTTCCTTTTTGACGGTATAAAAGTCCTTCGCTTGCAAGATTGTTGATCGCTTGTCTTACAGTCATCCGACTAATATTATATTTCTCTGTGAACTCTCGCTCAGATGGCAATAGATCACCAGGTTTTAGCTCGTTCGTTTCAATTAATTGCCTGATTCGTACTTCTAATTGATAATAAATTGGGATTGGTGAATCTTTATCAATCATACTAAAAACCCCCCCTACTTATCTTCACTAATTGTATCAAAAAGACGACAACATGTATAATTGTAAGGATGTATAGACCACTAGTATAGGAAGAACGGGACATTGGGGTCAGAGCACTTGTCCCACTAGGCGGGACAAGTGCTCTGACCCCAATGTCCCGCAGCAGGAAGGAGAGCTACAAATGATTGTTGTTAAGAATGCACAAGTGTATACGGAAAGTGAGATCATCCCTGAGGCGAGGGTAGTTATCCGGGATGGCTTGATTGAGCAGATTGTTGCAGAGGATGGGTTGGCTGAGGATATTCCGCCGCAAGCACAAGTTATTGATGCTAAGCATGAATATCTTATTCCGGGTTTCATTGATACTCATATTCACGGAGCAGCAGGGGCAGATGTGATGGACGCGATGCCTGATGCACTTCAGACAATGGCTGAATTTTTGCCTAAGGAGGGTACAACTGCTTTCCTTGCGACAACAATTACGCAAGCAACTGAAAAAATCGAGCAAGCACTTCGAAATATCGCAAATTTTAAAAGCAAACCAGGAAAATCGGAAGTAATCGGTGTGCATCTGGAAGGTCCTTTTATAGAAAAAACGAAAGCTGGTGCTCAGCCGGTAGAGTATATACAGAAACCAGACATGGGACTTTTCAATAGATGGCAAGAGCTTGCGGGGAATAAGATTAAAATGATAACTCTTGCGCCTGAACATGATCCAGAGGGAAATTTCATTCGATATTTAAATGAAACAGGTGTTACGGTTTCAGCAGGACATACGGATGCAGCTTTTTCAGAGCTTAAAAGAGCTGTCCGACAAGGGGTACGGCAATTGACGCATTTATGTAATGCGATGAACGGAATTCATCATCGGGACATTGGAGCGGTCGGTGCAGCTTTATTACTGGAAGAATTACATGCGGAACTGATTGCGGATGGTATCCATGTTTCGGATGAAATGCTTCAATTGGTATACCATAATATGGGGAGCGGACGACTCACATTGATTACGGATGCGATGCGTGCGAAGGGGCTTCCTCCAGGCGATTATGAACTAGGTGGTCAGCCGGTAAAAGTGACCGAGGACCGTGCAGTGCTTGCGGATGGTACGCTAGCTGGGAGTATTCTTTCGATGCAAGAGGCAGTCAAGAAAATGTTTAAGCTTCTTGATGGGGTTGGAATACGGGATATTATTCAAATGGCTTCCGTCAACCCTGCAAAACAAGCCGGTGTGTATGACCGTAAAGGAAGTATTACTGTGGGGAAAGATGCGGACTTATTGATTGTGGATGCTGAATTAAATATAAAATATACGATTTGCCGTGGGATTATTGCCCATATTGGGTAAAAGTTTTGTACTGGGACATTTACACTGACCCCGTGTCCCAACCCTATGTCCCACGCTGGGACACTTGCTCTGACCCCATGTCCCGCTCTACAATGGGGTTAGTTATTATTTTTGAATAGGAGGTAGTGGTTGTGAAGAAGATAATTAATGATCCGAATTTGGTTGTAAGGGATATGTTAGATGGGTTTGTTGCTGCTTATCCCAAGGATGTGACATTACTGCCGGGGACTACGGTTATTGCCAGGAAGGATGCTCCGACTGCTAATAAGGTCGGTTTAGTTAGTGGGGGCGGGAGCGGTCATGAGCCGGCCCACGCTGGTTATGTCGGTGAGGGGATGCTTGATGCTGCGGTTGCTGGGGAAGTGTTTACTTCGCCTACTCCAGACCAAGTGCTTGAAGGAATCAAAGCAGTTGATGCCGGCGCCGGGGTGTTGCTCGTGATTAAAAACTATACGGGTGACGTGATGAACTTTGACATGGCAGCTGAACTGGCTGAAGCTGAAGGAATTCGTGTAGAGCAGGTTATTGTAAATGACGATGTTGCGGTAGAGGATAGTTCATTTACGACTGGTCGCAGAGGGATTGCCGGGACCGTTTTTGTCCATAAGTTAGCTGGTGCAAAGGCTGAAGCGGGCGGAACACTTGCTGAGGTGAAAGCAGTCGCTGAAAAAACGGTCAAAAATGTACGTTCCATCGGGATGGCGATTACGCCGTGTACCGTACCAGCTGCTGGAACACCGAGCTTTTCGCTAGAAGAAAATGAGATGGAAATTGGTATTGGTATTCATGGGGAACCAGGTATTGAAAGAAAAACAATTGCGAGTGCCGATGATATTGCTGCAGAACTTACGGAAAAGGTACTGGATGATCTTAAGCTTGAAACAGGTTCAGAAGTTGCGGTTATGGTGAATGGCTTAGGAGGTACGCCAGAAATGGAACTGTACATCGTTAATAAAAAAGTGAATGAACTTTTAACGAGTAAGGGCCTCCGTATTTATGACACATTCGTTGGGGAGTACATGACATCTTTAGAAATGGCGGGTGTTTCCGTAACTTTATTAAAGCTTGATGACGAACTAAAGGAACTGTTGGATGCTAAATCGAAGGCACCGGCATTCCGGCGCTGAAATGGGGGCGAAAAGATGGAATTAAATGTAGCGAATACAGTGAAGTGGATGACTTTAACAAATGAAAAAATCCAGGAAAATAAAACGTATTTAACTGAATTGGATCAGGCAATTGGGGATGGTGACCATGGAATTAATATGGCACGTGGTTTTCAGGAAGTAGAGGCGAAAATTACTGCCACTGATTATGATAATGTTTCTGATCTATTGAAAGATGTCTCTATGACTTTGCTATCGAAAGTTGGTGGTGCGGCTGGTCCGCTATATGGTACAGCTTTTTTAAAGCTATCGATGGCAGTAAAAGGTAGTGAGACGCTAGATTTTCCGAAGTTCAAGAGCGGATTGGCAGAGGCACTTGCAGGAATAAAGCAGCGAGGTAAAGCAGAAAAGGGCGAGAAAACACTAGTCGATGTCTGGGAGCCGCTTGTCGATTACTTGAATGGACAAAATAGCTTCAATGCAGCAGGCTTTGAATCAGTAGCGAAAGAAGCAATGGAAGCGACGAAAGACTTTGAGGCGAAGAAAGGTAGAGCGGCTTACTTGCGGGAGCGCTCCATTGGTCATTTGGATCCTGGCTCGGTTTCATCGTTCTATATTTTCTCAAGCCTTGTTGAAGTGTTGAAAGAAGGTGACTAATAAAAATTGGCAAATGTAAGTATTGTGCTCGTTTCCCACAGTTCGAAAGTAGCGGAAGGGATTCGAGATATCATCACGCAAATGGTACCAGCTGTTTCGATTGGAGTAGCAGGCGGAACGGAAGAAGGAGAAATTGGTACGAATATTGATAAAATAAAGCAGGCGATAGAAGAGGTTCAGGGAGAAAAGGGAGTTCTCCTATTTTACGACATCGGCAGTGCTAAGATGAATGCCGAGTTAGCAGTGGAAATGAACGAATATAAAAATGTCCATGTCGTAGAAGCCCCAATTCTTGAAGGTGCTTTCGTGGCAGCTGTAGAAGCGGGCATGGGTAAGTCACTAGAAGAAGTGCAAGCGGCTGCTGAAAAAAATTATCGGGATTAGGAAGCTTATTTAGGGGATAAGAAAAAACAAATAAAAATCGATCCAGAGGGGTTTTGCGTTGTTTAAAGACAAGGTCATACCTGGCAAATTGACATCTAAAATTGGCTATGGTAAACTAGTCCTAAAGGATTGTTACCGCTTAATTGTGGGCTATACCTGTTTTTTTGTTGTAATCGAAGAGAAATAAATGAATAGGAACTTTTTATATGAAAGTATTGAAAGTGATTAATAATAATATCGTATTATCTAGGAATCAGAATGATCAGGAAGTTGTTGTGATGGGTAAGGGGCTCGGCTATAAGAAAAAGGCCGGGGATGTTATTGATGAAACTAAAATTGAGAATATGTATCTTAACTCAAAAGAGTGGAGTGTTAATAAATTAACCCAAATGCTTTCCTCGATTCCGATGGAACACATTCAGGTAGCAAATGAAGTCATCGGCTTTGCGAAAGTCTCACTTGGAAAAGAATTAAGTGAAAATATTTTTTTAACATTGACCGATCATATTAGTTATGCGATTGAGCGCTATAAAGAGGGCATGGAGATCAGGAATGCTCTACTTTGGGAAATCAAGCGATTTTATAATCATGAGTTCTTGATTGGAAAAGAAGCGTTATCAATTATAAAAAATCGACTAGGTGTTGATTTGCCAGAAGACGAAGCAGGTTTTATTGCTTTGCATATCGTAAATGCGGAGTTAGATATGGGAGAAGTTAGCCGAGTTTCTGAAATGGCAAAGGTTATCCAAAACGTCCTAAATATTGTGAAGTACCATTTCAACATTGAATTGGATGAATACTCACTAAATTACGAACGGTTTATTACTCACTTGAAGTTTTTCTTTCAGCGATTGTTTAGTAATGTAAAGTTAAATGATGCAGGAATGTCCAGTTTCATCTTTATGTTGAAGGAGAAGTATACAAATGAGTATGCCTGTGCATTAAAAATAAAAGAATATATAAAAAAGGAGTTTGATAGAGATTTAGAAGAAGATGAGCTAATCTACTTGACGATTCATATAAAAAGAATAACGAGTGAATAGGATTGTTACTGCTTTTGCAGGCTATACCTAAATGAAACCTACCTTTGAAAGGGGTTCATTTAGGTATTTTTTTATTTCTTATAATCTACAACAAACATTCTAATGATATATAAACAATGGAGGTTAAATCAGATGAACTATAAAGAGCTGGCCAACAAAATCATTGATCAGGTTGGTGGAGAGAAAAATGTCAAAAGTTTGACTCATTGCGCTACGCGTCTTCGATTTAATTTAAAGGATGATCAAAAACCAAACGAAGAAACCTTAAAAAAAACACCGGGAGTAATGGGGGTAGTGAACAAAGGTGGACAATATCAAGTCATTATTGGAAGTGATGTTGGTAGTGTTTATAAAGAGATAATAAACCAAACGAATATTTCTAGTGATGGGGAAGATGAAAAGGCAGAAGAAGATAAACGTTCAACTTTTTCAAAAGTTATCGATACTATTACAGGAATTTTTACTCCGATTCTTCCTGCGATCACAGCGGCAGGGATGTTAAAAGCAGTTTTATCTTTATTAGTTGTATTTAATGTTGTGACACCGGACAGTCAAAATTATCAGATAGTGGATTTCATGGCTGATGCTGCTTTCTACTTTTTACCTATATTATTAGCAGTCTCTTCTGCGCAAAAGTTTAAAGCAAATATGTTTTTAGCTATGATGGTTGGTGGAATTTTACTTCATCCAACTTTTGTTGCGATGGTTACTGCAGCTAAAGAGACAGGAGATGCAATTCAGCTTTTCGGACTTCCTATTTCGGCAGTATCGTACTCTTCTTCGGTAATTCCGATTATTCTCTCTGTATGGTTTATGTCTTATGTTGAACCTATTGCAGATAGAATTTCACCTAAGGCGATTAAGTTCTTTAGTAAACCATTGATCACAATTTTTGTGGTTGGAACAGTAAGTCTAGTAGTTTTAGGACCAATTGGTTATTTAATTAGTGATGCCATATCAAACGGGATTACAGCATTAGAATCTGTTAGTCCATGGATCGTTCCGTTGTTGGTAGGAACATTTACTCCGTTGTTGGTAGCAACAGGTACACACTATGGACTGGTTCCGATTGGGATTAATAACCGTATGACACTTGGTTATGATACAGTGATTTACCCGGGAATGCTCGCTTCTAATGTGAGTCAGGGCGCTGCAGCCATTGGTGTCGGTATTAAATCAAAAGATAGTACGGTTAAACAATTAGCTTATTCTGCGGGCTTGACAGGTCTATTTGGCATTACAGAGCCTGCCCTGTATGGAGTCAACTTACGATTTAAAACACCTTTATATGCTGCAATGATTGGTGGTGCAGTTGGTGGGTTATTTATGGGGATTTTAAGAGTGCGTAATTTTTCAGGAGGATCCCCAGGTCTTTTAACTTTACCTAGTTATATTGGAGATGACACGCTAAGTTTCTTCTATTTTGCATGTATTGGAGCGGTTATCAGTATTGTGGTAACCTTTATAGCAACTTTATTCCTATATAAAGACCCAGTTTCTGAAGATACGTCTGATCCGTCTGAAACTGAGGAATTGTCAACAAATAGCCAGTCTGATTTGAATATTAGCGGTGCAACTATTGTTTCTCCCTTGGAAGGAACTTTACACAACTTAAAGCAAGTAGATGACGGCATGTTTTCCGAAGAAATTTTAGGGCAAGGTGTAGCGATTGAACCATCAGAAGGTATCGTTCATTCACCAGTGAATGGTACAGTTAGTGCGATATTTGATTCAAAACATGCAATTGGTATTACGAGTGAAGAGGGTATAGAATTGTTGATACATGTTGGAATTGATACGGTTCAGCTGAATGGGGAAGGTTATGAGTATTCCATTGAAAAAGATCAAAAGGTTCAAATTGGAGACAAGTTAATACAGTTTGATCTAGCTGGAATTAAATCTAAAGGATTTAAAATGATTACCCCGGTCGTAATTACAAACTCGGCAGAAGTAGGAGATATTCTGACTACGAATGATGGTCCCATTAAAATTGGTGAGGATATTATTAAAGTAATGAAGTAGGAGGTATAAATATGGGATTTAGAGAAGATTTTTTATGGGGCGGTGCAACCGCAGCAAATCAATGTGAAGGTGGATTTAACCAAGGTGGTAGAGGGCTAGCGAATGTGGATGTAATTCCTACTGGTCCAGATCGCCGAAGTATCATAAGTGGTAAAAAGAAAATGCTAAATTTTGAGGAAGGTTATTTTTATCCTGCAAAAGAAGCAATCGATATGTATCATCATTATAAAGAAGATATTGCTTTATTTGGAGAAATGGGTTTTAAGACGTATCGCCTGTCAATTGCTTGGAGCCGCATATTCCCTAAAGGGGATGAACTTGAGCCGAATGAAGATGGTCTGAAATTCTATGAAGACCTGTTTAAAGAATGTCATAAATATGGAATTGAACCATTGGTGACAATTACACACTTTGATTGTCCAATGCATTTGATTAAAAAATATGGCGGTTGGCGAAATCGTAAGTTGATCGATTTTTATAAGCGATTATGTAGAGTATTGTTTACTCGTTATAAAGGCTTGGTTAAATACTGGTTGACCTTCAATGAAATCAACATGATTCTTCATGCACCATTTCTTGGAGCAGGGCTCTATTTTGAAGAAGGAGAAAATGAGGAGCAAGTAAAATATCAAGCAGCTCATCATGAGCTTGTTGCAAGTGCCGAAGCAACAAAAATCGCCCACGAAATAGATCCGGAGAATCAGGTCGGGTGCATGTTAGCGGCGGCTAGTTATTATCCTTATAGCTGTCGACCAGAGGATGTTTGGGAAGGAAAGAAAAAGGATAGAGAAAATTACTTTTTTATTGATGTGCAATCAAAAGGTGCTTATCCTGCCTATGCATTAAAAGAACTAGCTAGGAAGGGTATTGAAGTTGAAATGACAAATGAGGATTTAGAAGTCCTAAAAAATCACACGGTGGACTTCATTTCATTTTCTTATTATGCTTCACGTGTTGCAGCAGCCGAAGATTCTGATGTGGAAAAGACTGCAGGTAACTTGTTCCCGACTGTAAAGAACCCGTATCTTCAGTCAAGTCAATGGGGCTGGCAGATTGATCCTTTAGGTTTACGTATTACAATGAACGATTTATATGATCGATATCAGAAACCTTTATTCATTGTTGAAAATGGGCTTGGTGCAGTAGACATACCAGATGAATCAGGGTATGTGGAAGATGATTATCGTATTGAGTATCTAGCGGCACATATTCAAGCTATGAAAGATGCGGTAGAAGAAGATGGTGTTGATCTTCTTGGCTATACAAGCTGGGGGTGCATCGATTTAGTATCAGCGGGTACTGGTGAAATGAAGAAACGCTATGGTTTTATCTATGTAGATCGTGACAATGAAGGAAATGGGACTCTAAAAAGGACGAAGAAAAAGTCATTTAATTGGTATAAGAAAGTGATTGCGTCAAATGGAGAAGATTTATCAAATGAATCGTAACTGTAGATAGGTTTATACCTTTTTTATAAGGGAACTTTATAAATATACAAAAAGCAAGTGAAGGGGAAAACAGTCTTCGCTTGCTTTTTTTGCAGTGTTGAAAGTAGTTGCAGTTAAGTGTGATTTTTTTAAAAGGCCTGTCATAACTTGTTCTAAGGGATTTTATTTTTAAAGGGGGTTAAGGGATGTCGGAGTTTCTAGCAGAGCTCATTGGTACGATGATTCTCATTATTTTTGGTGGTGGTGTTGTAGCAAGTAATATTTTGAACAAGTCAAAAGGTGCTGGTGGTGGTTGGGTACTGGTAACACTCGGATGGGGACTTGCGGTAACTTTAGGGGTGTATGCTGCAGGAAACTTCTCTGGCGCTCATCTGAATCCAGCTGTCACTTTAGGGTTTGCCGCTATTGGAGAATTTCCATGGGAAAATGTATTTTCGTATATTTCTGGACAGATGATTGGTGCTATAATTGGAGCCATAATCGTTTTCTTTGCTTATTTACCTCATTGGAGAGAGACGAGGGAGACGGACTTGAAGTTAGCCGTATTTGCAACAGGGCCAGCAATTCGAAGTCCCTTATCAAACCTTGTTACTGAAATGGTTGGTACGTTCGCGCTTCTACTAGGTCTGCTATTTATTGGTGCCAATCAATTTACGGAAGGGTTAAACCCGCTTGTTGTGGGTGCGTTAATTGTTGCGATCGGTATGTCTTTAGGAGGACCTACAGGTTACGCGATTAACCCGGCACGTGATTTAGGACCAAGGATTGCACATGCCCTGCTTCCGATTCCAGGTAAAGGAAGCTCCGATTGGGGATATGCTTGGGTTCCGGTAATTGGGCCTGTTATTGGTGGAATTTATGGGGCATTGTTTTATCAAGCTTTCTTTACAGGTGTTTTTACAGTGATGTTTTGGATAGCGAGTGTTGTGGTAGCTATTATACTTGTTGCTGCTGCAAGTATAGAATTAAATAAAGTATCTTAAGCAATACGAGGAGGGGAAAATAAATGGAGAAGTTTATTTTATCTATTGATCAAGGAACAACCAGTTCACGGGCTATATTATTTAATGAAAAGGGAGAAGTTGTGGAAGTATCACAACGGGAATTTGAGCAATTTTTCCCGCATCCTGGTTGGGTTGAGCATGATGCCAATGAAATTTGGACATCTGTTCTAGCTTGTATTGCCGATGTGTTAAGAAAGGCTGATATAGGTCCGAAACAAGTAAAAGGCATCGGAATTTCCAACCAAAGGGAAACGACTGTAGTGTGGGATAGAGAAACCGGAAAGCCGATCTATAAAGCGATCGTCTGGCAATCAAGGCAAACAGAAGAAATTGTTCAAACCTTGCGTGAAAAGGGCTATAACGACTTGTTTAAAGAAAAGACTGGCTTGCTGCTCGATCCGTATTTTTCAGGTACAAAGGTAAAATGGATTTTAGATAATGTGGACGGAGCTAGGGAAAAGGCGGAAAAAGGTGAACTGCAATTCGGTACGATTGACAGCTGGCTTGTGTATAAATTATCTGGCCATAAAGTCCATGTCACAGACTATTCCAATGCTTCCAGGACCCTGATGTACAATATTTACGATTTAAAATGGGATGACGAGCTACTGGAAATATTAACAGTACCAAAGAGCATGCTTCCAGAAGTTAGACAATCCTCTGAAGTATATGCCCATACTATAAGTTACCATTTCTTCGGTGAAGAAGTTCCGATTGCCGGGATTGCAGGTGACCAGCAAGCAGCTCTATTTGGTCAAGCGTGTTTTGACAAAGGAATGGTTAAAAATACGTATGGTACAGGCGGATTCTTATTGATGAACACGGGAGAAAAAGGTGTTCAATCGGAAAATGGTTTACTAACGACAATTGCTTGGGGAGTAGACGGAAAGGTTGAATATGCTCTTGAAGGTAGCGTCTTTGTGTCAGGATCTGCTATCCAATGGCTTCGTGATGGATTGGGATTATTGGAAAGCGCCCCAGAAAGTGAGAATTTGGCTAAGAATGTAGCATCTACGGACGGTGTCTATGTTGTTCCTGCATTCGTTGGCTTAGGTACACCATATTGGGATAGTGAAGCGCGGGGAGCGGTGTTCGGGTTGACACGCGGTACGACAAAAGAACACCTTGTTAGAGCTACACTGGAATCGATTGCCTATCAGTCAAAAGACGTTGTAGATATAATGGCTGATGACTCTGGTATTGGAGTGAAATCATTACGTGTCGACGGTGGAGCGGTTAAAAATAACTTCCTTATGCAGTTCCAGAGTGATCTATTGAATGTTCAAGTAGACAGGCCTATGATTAACGAGACAACCGCTTTAGGAGCAGCGTATTTGGCTGGTTTAGCAATTGGTTACTGGAAGGACAAAGAAGAAATAGCAAAACAATGGCAAATTGAACGCAGCTTTACGCCTGACTTTGCAGATGAAAAACGCCAGGAGCTTTATAATGGTTGGAAGAAAGCTGTGGAAGCAACGAGAGTATTCAAGATTTAAGCTTGCTTCAGGAAAATTTACGATTATTATCACCATCCTGAATAAATTCTGTTACGGAGGCAAAGTACTTTACCAGGAAACAGAATAGGTGCTATACTTTAAAATAAGTTAATACATTGGACGGAGATTCTCGAGAGACCACATAGCCTCTATACTTATAGAGTGTTTTGTGGTCTCTTTTTATTTATGCGAAAAACGGGGAATCATTATGAATGGGGCAATCATTTGATTACGAAATAGCTTCTCAACATAAATCCGTCTCAGGTTGTAGATTGCCAATATATAGTAATAATTAATAAAGGAGCGGATTCACATGTTTTCAAGTTTACATCGCGAAGAAATAAAAACGAACATGCTGGAAAATTTTGATCTACTTGTAATAGGCGGCGGGATCACAGGAGCTGGGATTGCTCTAGATGCGGCAACGAGAGGTATGAAGGTCGCCGTATTAGAAATGCAGGATTTTTCAGCGGGTACTTCCAGTCGCTCAACGAAGCTAATCCATGGTGGACTGCGATATTTGAAGCAGTTTGAAATTGGCGTGGTTACTGAAACCGGTAGGGAGCGGGCAATTGTTTATGAAAATGGTCCCCATGTGACCACGCCGGAGTGGATGATGCTTCCGTTTTATAAAGGAGGTACGTTTGGACCGTTCACAACGAATATTGGCTTGCGAGTCTATGATACTCTTGCCGGAGTGGAAAAAGATGAAAGAAGAAAGATGTTTAAGCCGGAAGAGGCGTTAAGACGTGAACCATTATTAAATGCAACAGGTCTTAAAGGAGCTGGTTATTATGTGGAGTATAAGACAGATGACGCTCGTTTAACAATTGAGGTGATGAAAAAGGCTGTAGAAAATGGTGCGCATGCTTTAAATTATATGAAAATCACTAACTTAATTTATGAAAATAATAAAGTAATTGGTGTTGAGGCCGAGGATCAAATAGATGGCACAACCCAAAAATATTATGCAAAAAAGGTTGTAAATGCTGCTGGTCCATGGGTAGATACGTTACGTGAATTAGACAACTCGAAAAGAGGAAAGCACTTGAGATTGACGAAAGGAATTCACCTCGTATTTGACGGAGAACGATTCCCGTTAAAACAGGCAATTTATTTTGATACTCCAGATGGAAGGATGGTATTCGCTATTCCGCGGGAGGGTAAAACATATGTAGGTACGACAGATACCGTATACGAAGGCGATATTGCCAATCCGAAAATGACCATCGCAGACCGTGATTATGTGTTAAAGGCAATTGATTACATGTTCCCTCAAGTCGGTATTAAACCAGAAGATGTGGAGTCGAGTTGGGCTGGCTTACGTCCGCTTATCCATGAAGAGGGGAAGGACCCATCAGAGGTTTCCCGAAAAGATGAAATTTTTGTCTCTGATTCAGGCTTTATTTCTATAGCTGGCGGTAAGCTAACCGGCTACCGTAAAATGGCAGAAAGCATTGTAGATTTAGTCGGAAAACAATTAGCTGAAGAAGAAGGCCGGACATTCCCTAGTACGCAAACGAAAGAATTATGTATCTCTGGAGGCTCTGTGGGAGGATCAGCAGGTTTCCTTGATTTTATAAAAGAAAAGGTAGAGATCGGATTAAAGATTGGCTTAAAAGAAGAGGTAACGAAGAAGCTTGTGCAAAGGTACGGCTCCAATATAGAAATTTTATACGATATTTATCAGCGTGAATCCCAATCTCAAGATGAAACGATAGATCCGGTAGTGCTCACGATGCTGCGTTATGCCATTGATTATGAATCAACCTATAAACCAACAGACTTTTTTATAAGACGTACAGGGGCATTATTTTTCAATATTTCATGGGTGCACGAACATAAAAATGAAGTGGTTCAATATATGGCAAAAACTCTCGACTGGACTAACGAACAGAAACTAAAATATGAAAAAGAATTGGAACAAGCCCTACATGACGCAACCCACCCACTAGAGCAAGATCATGATAATTGAATTGGGACACGGGGTCAGAGCATCTGTCCCACAAAAGGCGGGACATTGGGGTCAGAGGTATTGTCCCGCAAAAGTTGGGACATTGGGGTCAGAGGCATTGTTCCGCAAAAAATCGGGACAACGGCTCTGACCCCGTGTCCCGATTTGTTAAGCTAATTGCAGTTGTTGTTTTTTGATAAAGTTTTCGAGGATGTTGTCTAAGTTTGGTCCTTCCACTTCGTCTAAGTCATAGAAGACTCGGGTGGTCGGTTTGTTGATGTTGATAACGCGAGTCAAATCGATTGGCGTTCCGATAATAACTGCATCACAATCTGTATTATTAATTGTTTCTTCTAAATCCTTCAGCTGTTTTTCACCATATCCCATCGCGGGAAGTACATTTTCCAGATGTGGATAAGCTGCAAATGTTTCTTTTAATGTTCCTACTAAATATGGGGTAGGATCAATTAATTCGGTTGCCCCGTTACGCTCTGCTGCAACTGTACCCGCGCCAATCTTCATTTCCCCATGGGTAAGTGTCGGGCCGTCTTCCACAACTAAAACGCGTTTTCCTTTAATGAGCTCCGGCTTATCCACAGAAATAGTAGATTCTGCTTTGATAATCTCACTAACAGGACTTGCTGCTTTGATATTGTTTTCCACAATGTCAATTGCTTCTTGCGGTGCACTGTCTACTTTGTTGATAATCGCGACATCCGTAGTTCTTAAACAAACCTCACCAGGATAATATTTTAGCTCGTGACCTGGACGATGCGGGTCAAGAACAGTAATCGCTAGATCTGGCTCGTAGAAGGAAAAGTCATTATTTCCACCGTCCCAAAGAATCACATCACAGCCATCGGGATCATTTTCTGCAGCCTCTAAAATATCTGCATAATCCACCCCAGCATAGACAATATTTCCTCTTGTTACGTGTGGCTCGTATTCTTCCATTTCCTCAATGGTACAGTCATGCTTTTTCAAGTCATCAACAGTTGCGAAACGCTGTACTCGCTGTGCGGTTAGGTCACCGTAAGGCATCGGGTGACGAACAGCAACAACTTTCAAGCCTTTCTTTAGCAGGGATTCGATGATTTTACGAGAAGTTTGACTTTTCCCTGTCCCCGTACGTACTGCCGTCACGGAAATGACCGGCTTCTTGCTTTTCAGCATTGTGCTGTTCGGGCCAAGCAATTTAAAGTCGGCACCAGCAGCGTTCACAACCGCGCTGATTCCCATGACATCTTCATAGCTTAAATCACTGAAGGCAAAAACGCATTCATCGACTTCAAGTTCCTTAATTAATTTCGGTAATTCATCTTGGGAATAAATCGGAATTCCCTCCGGATATAGCTTACCCGCAAGCTCACTCGGATATTTCCGTCCATCAATATCAGGAATTTGCGCTGCAGTAAATGCAACAACTTTATATGAATCATTATCACGATAATACGTATTGAAATTATGAAAGTCTCTTCCAGCAGCACCAATTATAATTACATTTTTAGTTTCCATAGCATTCGCTCCTATATGTCTAAAGAATTGATTATAATTATACTAGCCAATGTATATTTATGCAATAGGTTAAATAAAAAAAGTGGATTAATCAGAAAAAAGTTTGATTAATCCGCTATTTAAGCTATAAAGGAATCTATCATTCTTCTCTGAGAGTCTTGAAATACGCCGCAGCTTCGACCATTTTCGCACCATACCAGAACATTTCCCCATCTACAATTCTTACTTTCGTATGAGGAAGCATCTCGTGGAATACGTCAAGATGTTTTTCTCGGAAAGGAAAAGGCTCCGTCGCTAGAAAAAGTTCATCGAGTTCCGCTTGCTTGAAATCTTCTTCCGTCACTATTGGATAGCGTCCTTCTACTTCTGTAAAAGGGTTAATAAACCCCATTTCTTCAAGCAGTGAATTGATATACGTATTTTTCCCTACAACCATATACGGCCTCTGCCAAATAACATAGGCGACTCGCTTATTCCCACCATGGGGAAGAGTTTGAAATGCAGTTTTGATTTGGTGCACGAGTTTGCTTCCGGCCTCTTCTTTTTCTGTTAGACGGCCGATATCTTCAATCATTGGGAAGACATCTTTGAAATGCTGTACTTCAAAGACGAAAACGGGATAGTGTTTTTCTAACGTCTCCACGATTTCCTTCGTATTTTCTTCTTTTTCGGCAATAATAAGATCTGGTTTCAATTCATGAATACGATCCAGTTTTATATCTTTCGTGCCGCCAATATTAATGGCATTCTGCACTTTATCTACCGGAAATTTGCAAAATCTCGTCCGCCCTACGATTTCCTTATCCAATCCTAAATGATACATCGTCTCCGTTATCGCAGGAACAAGGGAAATAATCCGCTCTGGCCTACCGTCAATCGGAACTAGCCGACCAAGATGATCACGAACACCCACAAATAAAACCTCCTTCACGGATGGGACAGGGGGTCAGAGCAAAGTGTCCCACTGGGACATTTGCTCTGACCCCACTGTCCCACGCTTTCCATAACATTATACTAGATTTACGGCGATTTATGGAGGAATTGTACGAAAAGTGCGGTTATAAAGTTTATAAAGTAAATATTGTATGAATTAATCATACTGTATGACGTTTAAATCGGTTTTAGTTATTTATTTAGTTTCGATATAATGAAGTAGTCGATTCATTCTGAAAAATTTGGAGGTGTTTCGTTTTGTTAGAATTTAAAAATGTAACAAAACGCTACAGTAATTATGGAAAGCCTGCTGTAAATAATTTGAATTTAAAAGTGGATAAAGGAGAATTTGTCTGTTTTATTGGACCAAGTGGTTGCGGGAAAACGACAACGATGAAGATGATCAACCGGCTCATCGATATTACAGACGGAAGTATTTTACTAAATGACAAAGACATCACGAAACAGAACCCCGTTGAGCTCCGTCGTTCCATTGGCTATGTCATTCAGCAAGTCGGTCTCATGCCACATATGACGATTAAAGAAAATATCGTCCTTGTTGGAACGCTTCTCAAGTGGTCGAAGGAGAAGAAAGATGCCCGGGCTCGCGAACTGATTAAGTTAGTTGATCTGCCGGAAGATTATCTTGATAAATATCCGCATGAGCTAAGTGGCGGACAACAACAGCGAATCGGTGTCCTACGCGCATTAGCGGCGAACCCACCCTTAATATTGATGGATGAGCCATTTGGTGCACTCGACCCGATTACGAGGGATTCCTTACAGGACGAATTTAAAAAACTGCAACGTGAATTAGATAAAACAATCGTATTTGTCACCCATGATATGGATGAAGCAATAAAGCTCGCTGATCGCATCGTAATTATGCGTGACGGGGAAATTGTCCAGGCAGATACGCCTGAAGAAATTTTAAGAAATCCAGCAAATGATTTTGTAGAGGAATTCCTTGGAAAAGAACGTCTCATTCAAGGTCGCCCGGATGTTGTGACAGTTGGACAAATAACAGGAGGCTCGCCGATAACAATTGAACCTCAAGCTACATTGAAAAACGCACTTGCTACAATGAGGGATAAAAAAGTAGACTCTTTGCTCGTTGTAGATTCTAACCATGTTTTACAAGGGTTTATTGATATTGAAATGGTGAATTTGAATTATAGAAAAGCGACAACAGTGGAGAAAGTAATGGAAACGGAACTTTTCACTGTAACGGAAGATAGCTTACTTCGTGATACGGTTCACAAAATTTTACGCCGTGGAATGAAATATGTTCCAGTCGTTGATAACGATAATCGTTTAACAGGGATCGTCACAAGAGCAGCCCTTGCCAATCTACTTTACGATACGATTTGGGGCAATGGAATGGAACTGGAAGATTCTGAACCTGAAATTCAAGCATAATAGGAGGTGTATATAAATGATGGAATTTTTTTCAACCCATGGAAGTGAATTGCTATTTAAAACGTGGGAACATCTCTATATTTCTCTCGCAGCAATTGTACTAGGAATTGTCGTAGCTGTACCGCTCGGAATTTTACTATCCAGGGCACCAAAGTTTGCTGATCGCTTTATTTCTTTCATTGGGGTGCTACAAACAATTCCAAGCTTGGCTATACTTGCCTTTTTTATTCCCTTTTTGGGAGTTGGAAAATTGCCGGCAATCGTCGCATTATTTTTCTATTCCTTGCTGCCGATTTTACGAAATACGTATGTCGGCGTCCAGGGAGTCGATCAGTCCGTTGTTGAAGCAGGGAAAGGTATGGGAATGAGCACATGGCAGTCTATTTTAAAAATGGAATTTCCTCTTGCTTTACCGGTGATTATGGCAGGAATACGTTTGTCCACCGTTTATCTCATCGGTTGGGCAACCTTAGCTGCATTTATCGGCGGGGGAGGGCTTGGTGACTTTATTTTCGATGGCCTAAACCTTTATCGTCCGGATTTAATTTTAGCTGGAACCATTCCGGCAACGATTCTTGCTGTCATTGCTGATCGGTCCCTTGCTGGTCTAGAAACTAGAATGATGCCAAAAGGATTAAGAGAATCATATAAAGCAGCAGGATAATTTTGGAGGTGGATTACTTGAGAAAAGGAATTATAGGACTCATGTTACTTCTGACGCTAACTGGCTGCTCCTTACCAGGACTTACTGGTTCGGCCGCTAATACGATTAAAATCGGGGCAATAGCAACGTCAGAATCTCATATATTAGCAGAAATGTTGTCGCTTATGATAGAAAGAGAGACTGGTGCAAATACAGAACTCGTGACACATCTTGGTTCTTCCATCGTTCAGCATCAAGGAATGGTGCGAGGTGATCTGGATATCACGGCTTCAAGATACACAGGGACGGATTTATCCGGGGCACTCGGTATGGAACCTGTGAGAGATCCCGATGCGGCATTGGAAATTGTGGAACGGGAATTTGAAGGGCGATTCAACCAACTATGGGGGCCAACCTATGGTTTTGAAAACACGTATGCAATTGCGATTACCTCTGAATTTGCCGAAGAAAATAATATCGAAACCGTTTCCGATTTGGAACCTTTTGCAGATGATTTGCGCTTTGGCGTGGATAACTCATGGGTCAACCGGAAAGGGGACGGGTATGATGGATTTCAAGAAATGTATTTTTCCTTTGGAGAAGTATATCCGATGAACATTGGGCTCGTTTATCAAGCCGCGGCATCAGGTAGTATGGATGTTGTGCTTGCCTATTCTTCAGATGGTAGAATTAAAGAATTTGATTTAAAAGTGCTTGAAGACGACCGTCGCTTTTTCCCGCCATACGATGCGTCACCTGTCGTTGCGAATGAAACGTTAGAGCAATATCCGGAAATGGTTCACATGCTTGAACGGTTGCACGGGCAAATTTCTACAGAACAGATGCAGGAATTGAATTATCAGGCAGATGTTTTGCTGATTAATCCTCGGCAAGTAGCGAAGGATTTCCTCGAGGAAAACAATTATTTTGAAGACGTAAAGGGGGAAGAGTGAGATGGAAATACTGCAAGAGTTCTTCACCTATGTCAGTATGAATGCGGGTTATATTTGGGTTGAATTTTACAGACATTTCTTGATGGCTGCTTATGGTGTATTATTTGCAGCTATTATCGCAATTCCACTCGGTATCCTCATTGCTAAATACGGTAAATTGAGTGGATGGGTATTGTCCCTCGGAAGTATTATTCAGACGATTCCCGCGTTAGGTGCTATGGCGATTATTATGATGGTCTTTGGACTCGGTGTAAATACGGCGGTATTCACCTTGGCGCTTTATTCCATCTTGCCGATTACGCAAAATACGTATGTTGGCATGAAAGGTGTAGATGAAAATGTTGTGGAAGCGGCTTATGCATCTGGCATGACACGCTTTCAAGTACTGCGAATGGTAGAGTTGCCGTTAGCGATCAGTGTTATAATGGCTGGGCTTCGGACCGCTATTGTCATTGGCATCGGGATTGCGGCGATCGGTGCGTTCGTCGGTGCAGGCGGTCTTGGCGCTATTATTATTACTGGCACGAATGCAACGGACGGGACAGCAATTATTTTAGCTGGGGCAATCCCGACAGCCTTTATGGCGATTATTGCAGACTTGGTGATGGGCTGGATTGAACGGAAACTTCACCCGGTAAAACCGTCCAAGCCGCAAGCCTCCTAGAATGGGACATGGGGTCAGAGCATTTGTCCCAATCATTGGGTACTTTTCTTGGAATTTCGATTGAAAATACTTTTTAATCCGCCTTAAACATATTATAGTAATAACAGCAAAGAGTTTACGTACTACTATAGTTTGGCTAGCGACTGAAGGAAGGAGAACGATGACAATTCATAGAGAGAATATTAATGAGATACGAACACAATTTATTGATCGAATTTCCGATTTCATGAGCACATTCGGGGTCTCTGCGACTGTCGGACGTATACTGGGGATTATTTATTTGAATCGTGAGCCGATGACACTCGATGAGTTATCCGCCGAAACTGGAATGAGTAAAACACGGATGAGTCAAGTGGTTCGCGAAATGCTTGATATGGATATGCTTGTCCGGGTTTTCAAAAAAGGTGTGCGGAAAGATTTATATCAACTTGAAAAAGATCATTACGAAACCTTTATTACCTTATTCAATTCCTCTTGGCAAAAAGCGATTATGCGCAACAGAAGCTTTGAGCCAAGGCTTAAAAATAGATTAAAACAAATAAAGGAATCCCCGGAATTATCGATAGAGGAAGAAAAGCAGGTTGACGACCTACTTGAAGAGTTACAGGAGTGGATGGATTACCACGATTGGATTCGCAGAGTTGCCGAGTTCTTTGAAAGTGGTGAAATCTTCAACCACGTTCCAATAAATCGCACCAATGAAACGAAACATCAGGACATTCCACTTCTTGATGATTAGGAGAGGGACATTGGGGTCAGAGGATTTGTCCCAGTGGGAGAGGGACATTGGGGTCAGAGCGCTTGTTCCAGTGGGACATTTACTCTGACCCCAATGTCCCATTTTATTTCACACGAGCGATGACACTTTTTGGGATTCCGGTAATGCGTGAGAGTTGTCGAATGGTGATACCTTTTAGTGCTTTTAATTCACGAATGACTGCATCTCTTTCACTTTTCCCCATTTTTTGCAAGTGGCTTATGTTGCTTATACCTATCTCCGTTAGAAAATTCATAACTTCTGCATCCTCAAGAACTTTTTTGCCTGTATTATTCATAAACTCATCTTCATGTTGAAGCAGCATAAATTCGATAAATAATCGAATTGCTTTCTCCCTGTCTAAAGCGAATAATTGAACGGCAACTTCGGTATCCACAAGTGAAGGTTTGCCTAAATATTCTTGCATGCTTGTCCATTTAGATGTTATGGCGTCACTAGCAAGTCCCGCCTGAACGGGGTTTTGGTGAATATAACGAAGTACTTTTAAAAAAGAGCGGACAGACTCTATTGTTTCACTTCTAAATCTTCCTTGAAACAAGTGACCTGTTCGATCGTATTTCCGATTGTACCAAATAACATAACTTGAACTTAGGCGCTGAACCGCTTTAGAAATTGATTCTTCTCTTTCTTCAATCAACAGGTGGACATGGTTATCCATTAAACAATAACCATAGAGTAAAAGACCACTTTTCTTTTTAACATATGCCAATGTCTGCATAAATCTGTATCTGTCATTCTTATCCTCGAAAATTGATTGCTTATTAATCCCACGCAGCATGACATGATAAATCCCACTTAAACTTTTTTTACGCGGCTTTCTCGCCACAAAAATATCCTCCCTTCCTGGTTTATTTAAAAAAGATATGCTTTTCTGAAAAAAGATGAGATGTTGAAAGAATTAATGATAGGGTATATAGGAGAAAAGACGGGGAAAGGATGCTAGCATTTATCATAGACGGTTCGAAAAGAAGAAGCAAATAGAGGATTTACAGTAAAGGGGGAGCTATTTCTGGAAAATAGAGGGGGAAAAGGGAATTATCATCGTAATGTAAGAGATCAAAAGTATCATTTACCTCAGATAAACCAACTGAAAACGTAAATCGCCAAACTTTTAATAATATATTAATCGGGACAAATACACTGACCCCATGTCCCAATCGGGACACAGGGTCAGTGTATTTGTCCCAGTTTATGCTGGGAAGTTAACTGTTTTATCTGTTGGTTTTGTTTTTGCTTTTTTATTGAAGCGTGCTTTGATATATGGAGCAATAAAACGGTCGACACCGTAGTAATAACTTGCTGCACCTGTGAATAAAAGCACAATCGCAAGCGTGTAAAGCATAGGGTTTGTACTCAATGTTCCTGCAAGTAAGAAATTAAGGTTCATGAATGCACCAGCGATTAAAGCAGGAATAGTAGCTGCACCAAGTATTAAACCGATACCTACCAAGAGTTCTCCCCACGGGATCAAGATATTTATTAAACCGACATTCGGAATAGCAAAGCCTTCGACAAATGTTGCGTACCATGCTTGTACTGTAGGGGCTTCGCCTGTTGCATTGGCAAGTACACCTTGCAGAAACCCGCCGGCATCAAATCCGCCAACTACTTTACCCCAACCCGCAGTCAACCATTGTACACCTAACCAAACCCGCAATACTGTCCAAACAACCGCCATCTGAGGTCCTTTAATAAAGTTTTTCATTTGTTTATCTCCTCACATATTATATTGTGAAATATTTCACTATCTCTTACAATTTAAATATACTGTATTCAACGTGAAAATGCAATATACTTCACCGCATTGTAACAATTTAAAAATGGGGACAGGGGGTCAGAGCATTTGTCCCAGAATCTCTGGGACAAATGCTCTGACCCCCTTGTCCCTTTCCCGTTTAGAAATTGTTCTGCTTCAAGACCTTTCACCGGAAAAATTCCTTAGCTCGGTGCGCGATATACATCAATATATCCTCTCCGGGGAAATTGCTCATGAGTTAATCAAGAGCCTTCATCGAGTTGATTTACTAAGGAAATTGATCTTGAAAGAAGGCTTAAGTAAACGAAAAATTGAAGTATCCATTAGTGAGTTAGACATCTTATACTTAATATTTCTAAAGAAAAACAATCAAGAAATTGCTTAAGAACTGGAACTGCCGGCTGAATCTGTTCGCTATAATTTGAGTAAAATCTATAAAACATTGAAGCTAAAAAAATCGTAGAAACCACTCGTTATCTTAATAAGCTAATAAATAATAGAGGGACATTGGGGTCAGAGCAACTGTCCCCGCTTTTTTTGGGACAAGTGCTCTGACCCCAATGTCCCACCACTTGTCTATCTTGTAAAGGTGATTTCTTTTTTTGTGTTGAGGTTGATATGGGTTTCGCTTGGTTTTGTTTCGGCGATTTTCTTACCGTTTCGGAAGGCGTAGCGGACAATTGTTTGTTTCCGAATCGCCTCATACTCATTTTCTGCCCCTAAAACAATAAAGTTTGCTGGTTTTCCAGCTTCAATTCCGTACCGATCTTCAATATGCAAGGTGCGTGCACTGTTTGCAGTAACCAAATCGATTGAATTAACAATTTCCTCATAGCCCATCAACTGCGCGACATGGATGCCCATATGCAATACTTGCAGCATATTTCCAGTTCCTAAAGGATACCACGGGTCAAAAACATCATCGTGACCGAAGCAAACATTCAAATCCGATTCCAGCAACTCTTTTACCCGTGTGAGTCCCCGCCGTTTCGGATACGTATCAAAACGCCCCTGTAAATGAATGTTAATAAGCGGATTCGATACAAAGTTAATGTCTGCCTTCTTCAATAATCCGAATAATTTATACGTATAAGCATTATTATAAGATCCCATCGCTGTTGTATGGCTTGCAGTCGTTTTTGCACCTAGCCCACGCTTTAACGCCTCCGCAGCAACAACTTCAACAAATCGGGATTGCTCATCATCAATTTCATCACAATGGATATCGATTAGCCGGTCATATTCTTCGGCAAGATCAAAAGCGATCTTCAAGGATTCGACGCCATACTCCCGAGTGAATTCAAAATGAGGAATCCCGCCAACAACGTCAGCTCCAAGCTTGAGCGACTCCCGAAGAAGCTCTTCACCGTTCGGATAAGATAGAATTCCCTCTTGCGGAAAAGCTACGACTTGCAGGTCGAGATAATTGCTCATCTCTTCCTTCACAGCAAGCATCGCCTTTAAAGCCGTCAGATCAGGATCTGTCACATCAACATGGGTCCGGACATGCTGAATCCCTTGGGCGATTTGCCATTCGAGCACGGTTTTCGTCCGTTTTTTTACATCTTCTTCCGTCAATGTTTCCTTCCGCTCGGTCCAGCGCTGAATCCCTTCAAACAATGTACCGCTCTTGTTCCACTCAGGCTCTCCAGCTGTCAATGTCGTATCCAAATGAATATGAGGCTCGATAAACGGTGGAAGGACGAAAGCACCCCCGACATCAAGGATTTCCTTATCCTCGGGCAACTCCTTTTCATCTGCGGTAATTTTTTCAAAAACACCATCTTGAATCATGATATGGAATGTACCATCTTGTCCACGTAATGTACAATTTTTAATGATCATTTGTCATAGCAACCCCTTTTACAAAAATTCTTTCAGGTAAAATTTTCGTTAATATAATATATACCATCCCAGTGCCAATCAGGGCATTTAACGGACTGATCCCTGGTGCGAATTGGGCCAAACTAACTCCGGCTGCCCAAGCAATCATCGCAATCCAGTTCACTTTTTGAAAATGCATCTTCTCAAATTCAGCATATTTCCGCTTGCGTATAAAGAAATAGTCTGCAATTATAATCGCTCCAATGGAAGGAATTGCCGCTCCAAGCACATTGAGAAATCCAACAAAATTACTGTACATCCACATTGCAAAAAGCGTTCCGACGAGTCCATTGATGATGACAAATAATTTCTTCGGCATGTTCGTGATATTAGCAAAGGCTAATCCGGAAGCGTAAAGCGCATTGTCATTCGTTGTCCAAATATTTAAGCCAAGGACAACAATCGCTGGGATAACCAATCCCTGTAGAAAGAGAACTTCGGAAATCTCAGCAAGGCCATATGCCATCGCACCGAAAGCACCGAAAATAAACATGAGTGAGTTACCTAGTAAAAAGGCGATGGCCGTTGCCGTTACGGCTTGGCGTGGTGATTTGGAAAAACGGGTAAAGTCCGGTGTGAGTGAGCCGGCGCTAATGAAAGATCCAATACAAATCGTAAGCGCAGCTGCCACGGAAATAGATGTTACGGGTTCGTAGGAAATGAGACCTTGCAGACCACCAATTACTTCTGTCGCGTGAAACATGGAATATGTACCAAGCATCGCAATCGCTGGTACTGCAATATATCCAAGTAGGACGAGCGATTTCATCCCGTACAATGCGCTCGCTGTCATCGCAAACCCAAACAGGAAAATCAGGGCGTACACATTCCAGCCGAGAATTTTTGCAACAGGAATCGCAAACATGGCAACCCCAACCCCAAACCAGCCGACTTGTGTAAAGCCAAGCAGGAAAGAAGGCAGGTGTGAACCTTTTTCTCCAAAGGCATATTTTGCTAGCAAATGGGTCGATAAACCAGTTTTAGCCGCGATAAAAGCAAGGGAACCAGTGTAAATTCCTAAAATGAAGTTCCCAATCAAAACAATTAGCATAAATTGTGTGAAGGTGAGACCAAGTCCGAGCTCTCCACCTGCGAGCATACTTGCTGAGAAAAATGTCATTCCAAGCATCACAGATAAGATTTTCCAAAAGCTATTACGATTTCCCATTGGGACAGCTTGCCGAGAAAATTCCGGATCAAATTTTTTCATTTTGTATCCTCCTCATTAGCTGGTATCCATTTTCTATACATGAGGAAGTAAAAAAGAGGCTAATCATCAGTATATGCTGACAATTAGCCTCTTTTAAATATAAAGATAGGCATCTACAGTATATCGATTGCAGACGCATCCTCTACTTACCCGCTGTTCTTGTCAGCCTCACAGGACTGAATTAAAGATACCAGTATTTAGTTAGTGTTCATTATAGCAGGGTAATTCGTATTCCGCAAGAAAATGTTTTATTTTCTCTGAAGCGGTTAAACATAGAATGAAAGCAAAAGAGAAGCATAAACTAGTAAACTGCTTAGGAGGTTTTTAATAATGGAAAATGTTTATGTTGTTGAAAATAGTGTGAAGGCAAAAGAGAAGATCGACCAATTAATGCTACAAGGTTATACAAAAGATGAAATTTATGTTATTGCCCACGAGCCAGACCTAACGGACAAGCTATCAGAAAATCTGCATGTGAATCAAGTAGGCATGGAGGAAGAGGGCATCCTGGATAAAATCGCAAATGTCTTCCGTTCCCGTGGTGACGAACTCCGGAATCAATTTGAAAACCTTGGCCTTACAGAAGCAGAGGCAGACAGATATGAAGCAGAACTCGACAAAGGCTATTTGATAGTCGTCGCAAAAAAATAACACAACGTGCGGGACATTGGGGTCAGAGCACTTGTCCCAGATTTCTGGGACAAAAGCTCTGACCCCATGTCCCGCTCAAATAATGAGATTTATTTGATTTAGCGTTTCGGCAGCTTGGGAAGTAATCGTCCCACAATTTCCTCGCGTCTTCCCTTCCCAATACCGTTACAAAGGTGGATGTTCCGTTTTCAACATCTTATCCGGAAGGTTTTCCACGTATTTCCTCATTACTTTCTGCACCTTACAGATTATCCATTTTCTCCGTTTCATCCATTCAAGTGCAAGGTGTTTGCCTGTATGCTGTTTATTCCATAATTTAAAGTCAGACAGTGGGACATTGGGGTCAGAGCACTTGTCCCAGATGGGACAAATGCTCTGACCCCATGTCCCAAAGGAGAAGATGACAGATTTCAAAAAACGATGTATTCTAGCTTTAAATAATCATCATGGGGATGTGTATGCGACTGTACGAGATAAGGCAGAACTTCAAGGGAGCGAAAGTAACGGACGTAAGAGTATGCCGAGGTAGCTCGAGCAGCAGTAGCGGGTCACTTAACGAAAGCACGTATCAAGTTGAATCATCCCCGTGTTATGTAGCTGAAGGAAGGAGAGGAAAAATCATGGAAATTAAGAACATATTTTGTATCGGACGTAATTATAAAAATCATGCGCTGGAACTAGGAAACGAAGTACCAGATCAACCTTTAGTATTTTCAAAACCGACAAGTGCGCTTGCTTCTGCGGATGGTAGCGTCTTATCTTTTCCAGCTAATCGCGGTGATATCCATCATGAACTGGAAATTGTCCTTTATATCGGGAATGAAGTGGAGCGCGGTTTCACGGTAGAGGAAATCGTTACACAAATGGCGCTAGGTATTGATTTAACACTAAGAGATATTCAATCGAATCTAAAGAAAAAGGGGCATCCATGGTTTGTTGCGAAAGGATTCAGGAATGCAGCAATTGTGACGGGGTTTTGGGACTTTCCTGGTGTGGAACAAATAAAAGATGTGGAATTCTCCTTGGAACGTGACGGGGAGACGGTTCAGCAGGGAAATATCCAATCCGTTATTTTTAGTTTCCAAGCGTTGCTAGAATACATCTATGAAGAAATTGGTTTGTCAAAAGGCGATATCATTTATACTGGTACCCCCGAGGGCGTTGGACCGATTACAGACGGAGAAGAATACACATTAAAATGGGGAAATGAAGTAAAAGGCAGATTTACGGTAAGCAAACGATCATAAGTGTTAGAAAAAGGAAACAGGAATGTCATGTTTCTTTTTTCTAAACCGATTGTGGACTGTCCACCTAGCCACTGGCCAGATTGGAGGTTTTCTATGGAATTTGCACCAATTAAAAAACGAAAAAGAATCTATCAAACGATATACAACAAATCAAAACTTCCATTGCAAACGGACAAATTTCCCCAGGGGAAAATCTTCCATCCGAGCGAGCACTTGCGGAAATGTTCGGCATCTCCCAGACGTCCGTGAAAGAAGCTGTAACCGTTCTGGAATCTTCCGGCATCATTACCGTCCGGCCTGGCGTCGGTATGTTTATCAATGAAGATTCCCGGCAAGATTTATTGTATAAATTAACAGCATCGGGGGCTGTGGCGCACAACTCGTAGAATACGATAAGTTATTGGCGGATGATACAGACTGGGCGGAACGAGCAGAGCAATTTGCTAGAAAGAATGTGGATATTAGTGTCATTTTGAGAGAATTACGCTTACCGTGTACGAAAGAGATTAATAAAGTTATAACCTACCAGCCGTCCCGCCATATGACAAATGTTCAAAAACGGGAGAATAAGCCGCTGGAGTTGCTAGGGATTACTTATCTCGAACTGCCAGACAAAAATATGTGCTGTGGTTCAGCGGGTATTTATAATATCGTAAATTATATTGAATAGTCCGAGTGGGACAATTGGGGTCAGAGCATTTGTCCCACTGGGACAGATGCTCTGACCCCCTGTCCCAAAAAATTAAAAAGCGCGGGATTTGTTGATACATCAATAATCCGCGCTTTTTCAATCGATGTGCCTATGTCATAAGTCCATTGTGATTTGGTTAGAGTTATGGTTGGATAAAAGAGAATGGAAAATGGTGGCACTTTCCCATCCGACTTCGGCTAGGGAACATCCTATTATCGTAGATGTTGCGTGTAGTAGGGTGATATATAGTATAAAAAGTATACTAAAAAGGGAGGAACCAGCAGCATGGACAAAAACAATGGTCAACAGTTAGAAGGGGATTACGAGAAGGGGACAGATGAGAAGTCTACAGCTTCTCCGCAAGAACAAACTATTCATCAGCATGCTTCAACTTGCCAAGAAGAGATCCAACCCACACATCAAGAGAACGTTCAACAACCATCTAATGTAAATGAAAATCAGCAAAAAGAAACAGATTCCAAAGATAAAAAAGTAAATTTCAATTTTGATAGGAGTCTGAATGAATCAAAAGGGATATTAAAAGATGCGATTATCAAACCGCATTCGGTCATTAACTCCAACCGTTCAATTAGTTTAGAAACAAGTGTCATTATATTCGTTCTTTTATCTTTTATCTTTTATCCTTGGAGTGTTCGCATATTTCTCTGTGAAAAACCTTATGGACAATATGTTTGGTGGTTTAGGAAGCTTTTTTGGCAGTTCGATAGGGATTGAGTTTCTTTTCAAGACGATGTTTGGTTGGCTCGTCACGTTTGCGGTTGGCTATTTTACTTTATATTACATGCTATCCTATTTTGGAAACCGAAAAATGGAACATAAATTATTGCTGACGAAATACGTTACAGTAAACATCCCGTTTGTGCTCGTATTTTGTATCGTTTTCGTACTTTTTGGTTTACTTGCTATTGAATACTTTATGATTATGTATGTGTTTGGTCTGATGCTTTTTGGTATGATTCATATTTATCTATTCTTGGTTAATGTGAAGAAACCGAAGTTTGACATGTTCTGGCTCAGCGCAGGCTACCTGCTAGTACTGCTCGTCGCCACGTACCTACTAACTGGAATAGATTTCGGATTTTAATCGGGACATTGGGGTCAGAGCATCTGTCCCAGTGGGACAGATGCTCTGACCCCAATGTCCCTCCCAATGTCCCTCCCGCCAATTAAAAAGGACGGCCAGAATATTCTGGTCGTCCTTTTCGATTAATCTTCTCTAATATTTTTACGGTCTTTCTTAAAGAGTTTACTTAACATTTCATATACCACTGGTACGATAATGAGTGTAAGGAGTGTCGAACTTGCGAGTCCACCGATAACGGTGATACCTAAGTCTCTTGATACAAGTCCTCCGCCACCTGTAACAGCAAGTGGGATAAGGGCTCCGATTGTCGCGATAGCTGTCATCAGAATTGGACGGAGACGTGTGCCTCCACCTTCGATAATCGCTTCACGAAGCGACATACCGCTGCGTTCCATCCGGATGATCCGGTCGACAAGCACAATCGCGTTCGTGACAATGATACCAATTAGCATCAAGAGTCCCATCATTACCGTTACGGAAATGGTGTCACCAGTCAAGTATAGACCAATGAAAGATCCAATAACTGCAAATGGAAGGGAGAATAGAACTGCGAATGGGGCAATTCCTTCACTAAAGGTAACAACTAGGATGAAGTAAACAATCGCAATTGCGGCAAGCATCGCAACACCAAGCTTTTCAAATGTTTCTTCCATATCAGCTGCAACCCCGGCAATGCCTACTTCCACACCTCGAGGCAGTTCAAGATCTTCAATTGCCTCATCAAGCTCTGAAGTTGCTTGTGAAATATCTTGATCTAGAATCGTTCCCGATACGGTCGCATAGTATTGGTTATTACTTCTGGACAATGTAGCAACCGTTGAATCCTCTTCCACAGATACTAATTCAGATAACGGAAGTACGGTTCCTGGCTGAGCAGGTACAGGTACTTCTAATTCAAGTAATTCATCAATTGAAGTTGCTTCTGTTTCTGCTTCTTGCTGAACGATAACGTCAAGAGTTTCACCATCTTTTTCTACCGTTGTCAGTACATCTTCTGTAGAGGAATTGCTTAGTATACCGACGATTTGTCCTGTTGTTAAACCATATTGCAGGAGATCCGCTTGATCAACTTTCAAGATATGCTCGACGTATGCACCTTCTGCAGTCGACGTTACATCTTCCAAGCGCTCATTTTCAGTCATAACTTCTTCAACCATCCGAACAGCTTCATTTAAATCATTTCGATTTTCACTGTAGAATGTATAGCTTAGCTCATTCGAGCCTATATCCATAGAGAAGTCCTGGCTGATCCATTCTCCAGAGTGGCCGATTTCCGTAATATAATCTTTAATTTCATCTCGTACTTCAGGGAAGTTTTCCATATCCTCATCGAACGTAACGAAGATTAGTGCTCCGCCGCCACCAGTACCCATCATCGCTGATTCAGGAGATGTGGAATCATTAATGGAAAGCTGGACAATTTCTGTATCATCCCGGGCAATTAGCTTATCTTCTACTTCTGCCACATTTTCAAGTGTATCATCCATTAACTCACCTGGTTCTGGTGAATAGGTGATATACATCACTTTTTCCTCATCACTGCCTAGGAAACTGAAGCCAATCAATGGTGTTAAGAATAAGCTTCCAACGAGTAGGGCAATTGCAAGAAAGGATGTAATGAATTTATGATTTAATGTCCAGTTCAGGAACTTCTTATATCCCTGTGTTATTTTTCCTTGTTTTTTATGTTTCACTTCAGTCCGGTCACCATATAATTTCTTCTTGAACAATGTATGGGATAACGCCGGAACAATTGTAATTGCGACAAGTAAGGATGCGAGCAATGCTAGAGACATCGTTAAAGCAAACGGCATGAATAGTTCGCCAACCATACCACCGATAAAGACCATTGGGGCAAATACCGCAATCGTCACTAAAGTGGACGAAAGGATAGGTTTAAACATCTCAATGGTTGCTTCACGGATTAATGCACGCCCTCTAAGTTGTTCGTCTTTCAAGTGAAGTCGTCGATAAATATTCTCAACAACAACTATCGAGTCGTCAATAACCCGTCCGATGGCAACCGTTACCGCACCGAGGGTCATAATATTCATTGTAATATCCAGCCAGTTCAAGATCAGGAAAGCCGTGAAAATAGAAACTGGAATGGAAATGATGGAAATAATTGTGGATTTAATATCCCGTAAGAAAAGCAGGATAATCATAACAGCAATTATTCCACCGAATAGTGCTTTTTCCACCATTGTGCTAACGGAATCTTCAATTGGTTCTCCTTGGTCAAGCGAAACATCTACAACAAGTCCGTCCAATCGATCCTGTTCTTCTTCCATTAAATCCTTGACCGCATTAACAACATCAACTGTGTTTGCTTGCTGGCCTTTAACAATTTGAATCCCAATCGCATCTTCTCCGTTTGTACGGGAGATGGACTCGACCTTACCGACTGTTTCGATTTCTGCAATATCAGCAAGTTCTACAAATGGTACAGGATTTTCTTCTGATGGTGTGACTGGAATAACCATCTCTTCCAGTTCTTCCGCCGTCGTGAATTTCCCGTCAACGGCAACAGCTTCTTCTCCTTCTGTAAACTCAAACAGACCGAGGGAAACGGCCATGTCACTTGCCTGGATCATATCTCTTACCGTTTCTTCATCGAGCTCGAGTTCTTCCATGGCGGCTTCATCGAATGTAAGCTGTACTTCTTCTACATGATGACCGGCCATTGTAGCAGAGGCTACTCCGTCCAACTTTTCAATTTTTGGCAGAATGACTTCATCTACAGTTGATGTAAGCTCGACAATGTCTTCTTCTGTACTACTGATGCTTAATGCAAGAACCGGCATCATATCAAGACTAATTGCTGTAATCGTCGGTTCTTGGGCATCTTCTGGCAGGTTGACGCCTTCAATTGCGTCCTGCAATTCACGACGTTTCTCCGCCATATCAACTCCATATTCATATTCAATTTGAATACTGGAAAGGCTGGAAGAGGAGTCAGAGTAAACATTTTTTACATCTTCCAGGTCTTCAACCGCTCGTTCAAGCGGGATGGATATATCCTCCATCACCTGTTCCGCGGTTGCCCCTGGATAAACATCCATCACCATTAAATAAGGAATGGATATATCTGGAATGGACTCTGTTTTCATCTGAGTCCCGGCATAAATACCACTAGCAGTTACGATAATGGTGAGTAACCATACCGCAAGTTTGTTCTTCATAACGAAATTAGCTATACTTTTCATTTGCACCGTCCCTTTGTTGACATTTTAAACTCATTTTTCTATAATATATGACCAGCAGGTCAGAAGTCAATAGAAATAGCGGAAAGCAGGACGATAAAAATGGAAAAAAGAAAGTTAATTATGGAAAAAGCAATGGAGCTTTTTGCTGAGCAAGGGTTCCGTGCAACATCTGTCCAAGAAATCACGGAACGTTCTGGTATATCAAAAGGAGCCTTTTATCTTTCATTCAAATCGAAGGATGAACTGATTATGGCCTTAATTCATAAATTTTTACGGGAGTTTATTACCGGTGTTGACCAAGTGGTCAGTGAAGGCGCTTCCGATCAACTACTCTATAATTTTTATGAATATCACTTTGAACGCTTTTTGAAGCAATCGGGATTCGCAAAAATCTTTATGAAAGAGCAAGTTCACTTTTTGGATGAGGAATTTATTACGCAAATCAGTGGCTATAATGAACGGATGCAAGAATTGATTTTAACGATGCTTGAAAAGGTGTATGGAGAAAAAGTGTTGGAGAACAAATATGACCTTGTCTATACGATTCTTGGCCTCATGAAGAGTTATATGGAAATATTGCTACTTACAGATCTGCCCTTTGACGCAAAACAGCTCGCTGAATCACTTGTAGAAAAGACGCATATTTTGGCTAAACATACGAGCCAACCGGCAATTACAGAAGATGCCTACATTATGCTAAAAGGGTCACAGGGAACATCGATTACAAAGGAGAGGGTTTACGCGATTCTTGATGAGACGATTGCTTTGCTGGAAGAATCTGTGGAAAAAGAATCCATTCTTATGTTAAAAAACGAGCTGGTGAATCCCTCATTGCATCAAGCGGTTATTAAAGGATTACTGAAAAATATCGAAGCACACCCCCAATGCAAGCGGGCTACCTATGTACTGCAATATTATTTTGAACGGCAAAATAAATGGTCGGTTAGGAATAGTTCCTGAACCGACCGTTTTTAATTACTTATTTCCCTGCATATACTTTATCTCTCCCAGCAATTCCAGGGGAAGTTAAGTTATTTAAGTCGAGGATCGTATCGACTTCTTTTTCTGTAAGAATTCCGTTTTTAATACAGATTTCACGGATCGGACGATTTGTCTCAATTGCAATCCGGGCGACTTCAGTTGCTTTTTCATAACCAACATATGGATTAATCGCGGTTACGAGAGAAATACTGCGTTCGACCATATTCCGGCAATGTTCGATATTCGCAGTCATTCCTTCAATAGCATATTCTTTAAAGATCTGAATTCCATTTTCTAAAATAGAAATGGATTCGAGAAGGTTGAATACAAGGACCGGCTTCATTACGTTCAATTCAAGCTGTCCGTTTTCTGCTGCCATTCCAATTGTTGCGTCATTCCCAACAACTTGATAAGCGACTTGGCTAATTACTTCACAAATAACCGGATTTACTTTACCTGGCATGATGGAAGAGCCGCTTTGACGTGCCGGAAGATTGATTTCTCCAAGTCCTGCAGTCGGACCGGAACTCATCAGGCGTAAGTCATTAGCGACTTTCGATATATTTAATGCATGGATTTTCAGCATGCCAGACACTTCGGTATAGACATCTGTATTCTGAGTAGCATCAATCAGGCTCTCACTGCTTTTCAGTTCAAAGCCTGTGAGTTCTGCTAAGTAGTCAACAGCTTTCTCCGTGTATTCCGGCAGGGCGTTGAGTCCAGTTCCAACAGATGTTCCACCGAGGTTGATGGAGCGTAAGCGTTTGATTGATTTACTGATTCGCTCTAGGTCACGATCAATAACAGAATGGTAGCCAATGAATTCTTGGCCAAGACGGATTGGAACAGCATCCTGCAGATGGGTTCTTCCCATTTTAATGACATTATCGAATTCCTCAGATTTTGACTTTAAGGCATCGACAAGCTTGGCAATTTTATCAACGAGATGATGTAGGCGTTCGATAAGTGCTATATTTACTGAAGTTGGGAAAACATCATTTGTTGATTGTGCCATATTGACATGCGAGTTCGGGCTAATAATACTGTAGTTGCCTTTCTTTTCGCCTAATAATTCGAGTGCTCGGTTCGCGATAATTTCATTTGCATTCATATTGAAGGAAGTTCCCGCTCCACCTTGAATTGGGTCGACGATAAATTGGTCATCAAATTTCCCGCTAATTATTTCCTCCGAAGCTGTTACAATTGCTTCAGCGAGCTGCTTATCCAGTTGACCGAGCTCGGCATTCGTCATCGCAGCAGCTTTTTTAACAAAACCAATTGCCCGGATAAGTGTCACATCCGTCTTGTAGCCTGTGATGGGGAAATTATCCCTTGCCCTCACGCTTTGTACACCATAATAGGCGGTGTCAGGTATCTCTACTTCACCTAAAAAATCTTTCTCCACACGTACTTCCATTCCCGCATCCCTTTCCATTCTATATTTAACATACCGTTATGTTGAATATCATGAACAATTCATATTCCATTGTACAATTTTTCTTATCACTTGTCAGTAGCTTGACAAGCTTTTAAGACGAATAATGGATAACTTATCCGTTATTGCTCCTCATTTAATCATAAAAAACTGTTTTCATGCGGAATGCTGGAGCAGATTTAGGGAATATGCTAAAATAATAGTGTTACAACTATATGAATTTATCTATGGGCAGAATCTATTGGGTTCTTAAGTCAATTGAATTTGTGGAAGCACTTTCATTTTTTGGAGGAGCAAAGGAAACTATAAAGTGAAACTCATTCAGTGGGGCAACACCGAACTACCTTCCGTTCTGGAAGGAACAGTTTGTACGTTGCTGCGACTACTGGATACGCTGGTACAGGCGTCCGCGTAACGAATCGCGTACTTAGCCTGTAAGGGTGCTTGCGCCGTTGTTCAAAATATACAGATAAGGAAGAGGATAGTATGAATAAAAGGGAGAACACAGATGTTATTTTAATCGGTGCTGGAATTATGAGTGCAACGCTTGGTACGCTATTGCATGAATTGGCGCCGGAGTGGAACATTACAGTGTTTGAGAAGCTTGAGAAAGCAGGGGAAGAGAGTTCACATGAATTAAATAATGCTGGTACAGGGCATGCCGCATTATGTGAGTTAAACTATACGACTGAAAATCCAGATGGCACAATCGATGTAACAAAGGCAAATAATGTGAATGAGCAGTTCCAAGTTTCCTTGCAGTTCTGGTCCTATCTTGTAAAGAAAGGCTTATTGCAGGATCCGGAGAAGTTTATTAGAGCGTTGCCGCACATTAGCTTAGTCCAAGGTGAAAAGAATGTCGAATTTTTAAAGAAACGTTATGAATTGATGAAGGAAAATCCTTTGTTTGAAGATATTAAATACACGGAGAACCCTGCAACATTAGCGGAATGGCTGCCGCTTATGATGAATGACCGCGTACTTGAAGATGGGATTGCCGCGACGAAGATTGATAGTGGAACAGATGTGAACTTTGGCGCTTTAACTCGGAAGTTATTTGAACATCTAGACGAGACTGGAGCAGATATCCAGTACAATCATGAAGTGGAAGATCTGAAGCAAAAACGGGGAGGCTGGGAAGTCAAAGTGAAAAACTTGGAAACTGGTAAGACGGAAAGCCATTTTGCGAAATTCGTCTTTATTGGCGGTGGCGGTGGTAGCTTGCATCTTTTACAAAAAACAGGCATTCCAGAGAGCAAGCATATCGGCGGGTTCCCGGTTAGCGGAATCTTCATGGTATGTAATAATCCAGACATCGTGGAACAGCATAATGCGAAAGTGTACGGTAAAGCGAAGGTCGGTGCACCACCAATGTCCGTACCGCATTTGGATACACGCTATATCAATAATGAGAAGCAATTATTATTCGGTCCGTATGCCGGATTTTCACCAAAGTTCTTGAAGACGGGTTCCAATATGGACTTAATTACTTCGGTAAAACCGAGCAACGTATTTACGATGCTTGCAGCAGGAGCGAAGGAGTTGCCGCTTACGAAATATTTAGTGACACAAGTGCTGCAATCAAAAGAACAGCGGATGAAAGAACTTCGTGAATTCATTCCGAATGCGAAGAGTGAGGACTGGGACTTGATTGTTGCTGGACAGCGTGTCCAAGTCATTAAAGATACGGATCACGGCGGAAAAGGAACATTACAGTTTGGTACCGAGGTAATTACAGGTGCGGACGGAACAGTTGCTGCATTACTCGGTGCTTCACCAGGTGCATCCACTGCCGTACAGGTTATGTTGGATATCTTGAATCGCTGTTTCCCGGAACGGATGGAAGAATGGGAACCGAAAATTAAAGAAATGGTTCCATCCTATGGAATGAAATTACGTGAAAATCCGGAATTACTGCGTGAAATCAAAGAATCAACCTCTAAAGCACTTGAGTTAAACGAAACGAAAGAACCCGAATTGCTGGCAAGTGTATAATAAATAATTTGAGAAACACCCGCAAGTATGTGGGTGTTTTTTTGAGCAGTGGGACAAATGCTCTGACCCCGTGTCCCGGTAAATTTGAAATCAATTCATGTATCCTCTATACTTTTATATATAAAGAAAGGGTGGTTTCGCAATGAAATTTGAAGAGGTTTTGCCACGTCTTCGTGCAGGTGAAAAGATAATCCGTTCCGATTGGCCGGGTGCTGAATTATATGTCAAACTTGTTGGTGAAAGTACAATCGATGGTGAAAAACTGAATCCATATTTATTAATAAATGTCGAGGGTGAAGGGTATACAATGTTCACTCCGACTGTTTGTGACCTGCTTGCGGAAGATTGGGAAGTAGTCAAATAAAGACGAGCCTTTTTTAATGGGCTCTTTTTTAATATAAAAAATGTTAAAAGGATGATGATGCTTGAATTTTTCAGAGTATGACGGGAAGACAGTTTTTATTACAGGTGCAGCTTCGGGTATTGGATATGCACAGGCAGAAGCCTTCTTAAAGCAAGGCGCTTCTGTTTTTGGGGTGGATCAGAATGAAACCGGCCTGCAGGTATTAAAACAGGCATATCCGGAGACATTTGCGTTCTGGTGTGCGAATGTCGCGGAAAAGTCAGAAGTCGCAGAAGCTGTCCATCAAGCGTTAAGGGAATATGTCCGAATTGATATTCTGGTGAATACAGCAGGCATCCTCGATGATTACAAAACGACGCTCGATACGACAGAGGAATTATGGGATGACGTATTTAATACAAACGTAAAAGGAATCTACCACGTTACGAATTATATCCTTCCCCATATGTTGAAATGGGAACAAGGGGTTATTGTGAATACTGCATCGATTGCCGGGCTTGTCGCGGGAGGCGGAGGAGCAGCGTATACAGCTTCAAAGCATGCAATTGTTGGCTATACGAAGCAACTTGCCTATGATTTCAGCAGAAAAGGAATCCGGGTAAACGCGATCGCGCCTGGGGCGATCCGGACTCCAATGAATGCTAAGGACTTCGTAAATGGAGGCGAGATGGCAAGCTGGGTAGCAGAAGAGACGCCGGCTGGGCGCTGGGCTGAACCAGAAGAGGTTGCGAACCTTACTTTATATCTTGCTAGCAGCGCGGCAGGTTATATTCATGGTGCTGTCATTCCAGTCGATGGCGGTTGGACTGTTAAATAGCGTATCATAACTATTTTCCACAAAAATCCTTCTATGCAAAAGAAGGGTTTTTTGTTATACTCATCTGGCAAGCTTTTTTGCTTGTATTATGGCACTTTGTAGGGCACTTGTCCGATCCTTTGGCCATAATTATTACTAAAATAGCAATTTGCTATTTTACAAAGGAGTTTATCAAATGAATAGTTCTATAGCACACGAAGAGTCACTGACTTCTACAAGGAGTATAGTGAAAATTTCCTTAGTTGCCGCATTATATATGGCGGTCACCCTCATTTTATCTGTCATTAGCTTTGGGCCAATCCAGCTCCGCTTATCCGAAATGTTCAATTACTTGGCATTATTTCACAAACGATATGTCGTTGCAGTTTTCTTGGGAGTTGTAATTGCAAACTTCATGTCACCGATGTGGTTTATCGATGTGCCAATTGGCGGACTCGCGACCCTTGCAGTTTTGCTTGTCGCTAGGGCAGTGACCAAGAATATAAAAAATGTAAAAGCTAAATTTATTGTCACAGCTTTTATCGCTACGTTATCGATGTTTAGTGTCGCTGTGCAACTTTATTTAATATTCGATCTGCCATTTTGGTGGTCTTATCTTACGGTTGCTATTGGTGAGTTACTCTCCATGACAATTGGCGGATTCATTATGTACTATACAAGTAAAAAGATAGATTTGACCCAATGAGTTTAAAGCCAGATTTTCGGACTTCCGATCTGGCTTTTATTATTTTTGTTAAATTTCCATGTTTCCTTAATATATGTGGTAATATATTGTATAATAGATACCATTATCGCTGAAACGGATACTCACATGAAAAAGAGAAATTAGGTGGAAAAGTGAAAACGATTAGTGTAGAACGAATTGCGAAAGAATTATCCTTGGAAATTCTCGCAGGAGAAGATAGTCTCGACAGAAAGGTATCGAAGAATAAATCGCACCGGCCTGGCCTCGAGTTTATCGGTTATTTTGATTTTTTCCCAACGGAACGCGTGCAAGTTCTCGGACTAACGGAAATAAATTACTTGAAATCGCTTAGTGTGGAAGAAAGGAAACAAAGAATCGGCAACATTGTCAATTATCATCCTCCTTGCTTTATTGTGACGCGGGGGCAGGAAGAATTGACCTATCTTGAACAGTACTGCAACCAGGAGCGAATTCCATTGCTTCGGACGAATGATTCTACGTATGAGTTCATTTCTAAATTGGACGCTTATTTAGGTAGAGCACTTGCGGAGGAGATTGCTGTACCGGGCGTTTGCCTGAATGTGTTCGGTATTGGAATTCTTCTGCGCGGTGAATCGGGAATCGGAAAAAGTGAAACCGCTTATACGCTCATTGGGCGCGGGCATCGTCTTGTTGCTGATGATATTGTCGTGCTGAGAAAACTCAGTCACCGGACGATTCTTGGAACACATAATGAGATGAATAAAGAATTCCTTGCTCTAAGAAGTGTAGGACTGTTAAATATCGTCCGTGTTTACGGAAGGAAAGCGTTCCAGGAAGAAACGAGGATTGCCCTTGATATTGAGCTTACCAAATGGGGAGCTAATGAGCTGAACAATGATCTTGAATTAAAGACAGAATATACGAATTATATGGGAGTTGAAATTCCTCATATTAAAATCCAGCTCCAGCCGGGAAGAGATGTTGCAGGCTTAATTGAAGCAGCAGCAAACAGCTGGTATCTAAAACAACAAGGCTACAGTGCTGCCGAAGAATTCATCAACCGAACGGAAAATTATAACGGAAATGACTAAGGACAGCCCATCAAGCTGTCCTTTCCTCGTTGGATAAGAAACTATAAATTAAAATGCTGTGATAACTTAGGTATCCTGGGCTAGCCACGTCCGCTCTGCGCTCAAGCATTGCCTAATTTAATTCCTTCTTGAGTAAGCTCCTAAGGGTAATCTTCTTGCAGCTTTGCGAGGAGAGTTTCTCCACCCAGAAAGCTTGCAATACGACGAGTAACTAGAAGATCTTTTGGTAGGACGAGTAATCGCAGTCCCAGGCGCCCGCGAATCCGCCTTTGCGCTTTCAGATTCTCTTCCTCACCGTAAAGTTATCCCGCAGCAATTCCCAGTTTTGTGGGAAAGGGTAGCCGAGTGCCCAATAACTGATCCCGCCAAGATTGAACTCTTTTGCCAAATCAAACTTGGCTTGAGCACTTCTCGCATCTTCAAACCATACTTCATGATCTACACCTTCTTCATCCGTGTAGCGAAAGAACGGAGAAGCGGCAACTCTATCAAAATGAATTTCTGCATTATACTTGGTAGCGAGTTCCACTGCCCTTTGAGGGCTGAATGTTTGGGCGGCTTGACCTTGAACATGAGGCAACTTCCAGTCCCGCGCGTAAATCTGGAAACCAAGGAATATTTTCTCTGCGGGCATTTCGGTTAGGGCATATTCTACAACCCGCCGCATCTGGTTTAGTGGTGAAATCGCTTGAGGCGGACCGAGCCGGTATCCCCATTCATATGTCATTAAGATAACGAAATCGGCAATTCTTCCATGGGCTGCATAATCATGGGCTTCATACAATAATCCAGGTTGGTCAGCGCTTGTTTTCGGGGCTACCGCAGTCGAAACGAAATACCCTTCAGGATGGAGGCGGTTGACGGCCAATTGTATAAAGTTATTGAAACGCTCCCGATCTTCGGGTAATACATTTTCAAAATCAATATTTAACCCTCGATAGCCTTTTTCGTTCATTACATTGAGGATGTTTGTCAATAACGTATCCATTAGCTGGTTACTCGTCAGAATCGTATGGGTGAGCGATGAACCGGTTTCTTCTGAAGTGAAATTTAAGATCGACATCATTGGCAAAACATTCTCTTCATAACTTGCGGCAATCATCTGTTCATCTGGAAAAGGCTCCAAGCTTCCGTCCGCTTGAACCTGATAGGCAAACGGGCTCGCAAATGTCAGCAGTTCCCCAACTTCACGGATTGACTGGGCACCTGCTGCATCTTGCTGGTAGGAATATGCATTGACATCAATAATTGGTTTCCCCCGTGGAATAAAGAGCGTTTGCCCAGTAAAGATAGGCTCGGTTATCGTAAGGGCGTTCTCCTGAGCGAGTGCATAGACCGATACTCCGTACTGATTCGCAATGCTTGCAAGTGTCTCGCCAGGCGCTACATTGTGACGTGCAAGCGGAATAAATATTCTTTGTCCTGGCATGAGCGCCTCGGGATTGACCCCGGGGTTTGCCTGTAATACTTGATTTAAAGCCAATCCAAAATTAGCAGCAATACTCCACAAGCTTTCTCCAGCCTTTACCGTATGCCACGTTCCCTTAATCGGAATAAGTAACGCCAGACCAACAACAAGCCGTTCCGGATCCGGCAAATCGTTCACCCGCAATAACTCCGTCATACTTACCCCATATCGTTCATGTAACCCATACAAATTATCCCCCGGCTCCACAACGTGAATAATCACAAAAACTCCCCCTCTTACATTTCGCTCCAATATCCTATGCCCAAAAAGTGAGAATGTGTAGGGACAGAGGGTCAGAGCATTTGTCCCAGAATAGGAAACTATAAAATAAAAATGCTGTGATAACTTAGGTATCCAGGGCTAGCCACGTCCGGCTCCAGCGCCCAGCAACTATCAAACTTCACACTCCTCCAATCGATAAGTCAACATCAACTCACTGCGTTCGTTGTGTTTCCTTTATCTCATTCCGGAGTGCTCCAGTTTGTATGTTGCTAAACGGACGCTTACGCCTTTGTCCCAGAAAATTAATAGAAAGTTAACGAAATAAACCATTTTCCCAATAGACATCTGCCCATAACATGTTAAACTTATAGTAAGGAAATGATTGGGAAGTGATGGCCATGAAGTTGTGGATGAAAAAAGCGCTCGTTGCATTGATTGCGATTGCAACACTCGGAATGTACACGCCGACTTCGTTATTGGAAATTGAAGCAGAAGATAATAAAGATACTTTCTCCTCAAAAGCAGAATTCGATCAAGCGACTGAAGTCCGGGCAAGTGAAGCGACGTTCGAAAGCTATGAAACAATGCTTGAAGTCGAAACAGAACCGGATTATTTACGGGAGTTACAAGAACAGGCGAAAATTCAAAGCATGCTGAAATTTGGTCCGCGTATTGCTGAACAAGTGGAGGATGAGTTTTCTGCGGTAATTTTGCCGAAAATGGAGTCTGTACTGGAAGAGTTAGCTGCTGAAGCAGGGGATGAGGCGGTTCGTTATTATGGAATTACGGAACAACCAGCAAAGGGCTACGGTGAGCGAATCTTTCACGTAACCGATTATCGTACGGAAGAAGATGTCGTCCAGTTCCACGTCCGTCGTGACAATCGACCATTAGAAGGTTACTATTTCAACTTCCACTATCATCTTCAAAACGATGACTTCAGAGAGCATCACAACCTCGGTGAAATTTACTGGGATAAAAATACACCACCTAAGTGGATGGCATAAAGATTAAAAGAGGTGAGGATATAAGCTGTCCCCACCTCTTTTTATATATTCGCGCGCCCAGCAAGCCGTTAGTTGCTAGCTGTTGAAACTTTCTTGAATGACCTAAAGCTTTGAGGTGGGAGTTTTACGGACGGTTACACCGGGATAAAGTGAATCCTGCCGCCTTGTCAATTACACCCCTTGTTGAGGATAAAGAGAAGTTGAGCCTGAGATTATCGGCGAAAACCATGGAAGATGTGAGTAACTTGGAATTCAGCACCGAAGAATCCCGCGGGAGTTTCTATTTATGGATTAGGAGAAGGGAGAATATCTTAATGAGATTAGGTTTAAAAAGAAATGAAGTTAGACTGGTACCTCATAATCACGAATGGACAGAAGAGTTTCTCAGAGTTAAAAAAGATATTGTAAAGGAAACAAGGCTAGAGCCATATAAAGAAATCCTTTGTAAGGCATAAACAGGAAGGTATAAATGAGTATACAGTGAAAAAAGAGAGTTTTGTTAAAAAAATATGTGCATTGAATATAGTATAGAATAACTTCACCGATTTGTCATAATCTGCCGAAACAGGAAGCGTTTACAGGTGGTATGATCAATTTGAAAGAGATAGAAATCTTATTACGCAATAATATGATCAACGGTTCACAAAGAAGCGAGGTGAGTTTAACGGTTAATTAACAGACATTATTTTCTCAGCCTCACATGATATTTAGTTGGATAGCAATAGGCTATATTTTTTTAAAACAACATGCTCAATGTTTCACAATATAAGATGAGGAGGATTTACCATGACTACAAAAACACTTGAAAAGAAACAAGTTAAATCAGCGGGTGAGAGCATTGATACCCTGGTCGTTAATGGGAATAAGGCATTAAAGGAAATGAAAATGCTGGATCAAGCCCAAATTAACAACATTATTAAAGAAATGGCTTTAGCGGGCTTGGACAAACATATGGAATTGGCCAAGTTAGCTATAGAAGAAACAAAACGCGGTGTTTACGAGGACAAAATTATTAAAAACATGTTTTCGACGGAATATATTTACCACAACATTAAATATGAACGGACAATAGGGGTCATGAATGAAAATGAAATGGAAGGTATCGTTGAAATTGCGGAACCTATTGGAGTCATTGCTGGAATTACTCCTATCACGAATCCGACTTCTACGACAATGTTTAAATCCATTATCTCTATTAAAACGGGTAATCCGATTATCTTTGCTTTTCACCCTGGGGCACAAAAATCAAGTGCTAAGGCAGCCCAAGTCCTATATGAAGCTGCTGTGAAAGCCGGTGCACCTGAACACTGCATTCAGTGGATTGACCAACCGGCTGTGGAAAAAACGCAAGCACTCATGAAACATGAGGGCATCGCGCTCATTTTAGCCACAGGTGGATCTGGTATGGTGAAATCCGCTTACAGTTCCGGAAAACCAGCCCTAGGTGTCGGACCAGGTAACGTCCCTTGTTATATAGAAAAAACAGCGTATATCAAACGAGCAGTCAATGATCTCATTTTATCTAAAACTTTTGATAATGGCATGATTTGTGCTTCCGAACAAGCTGTAATTATCGATGAGCCAATCTATGAAAAAGTGAAACAAGAGATGATTGCTCAGAACTGTTACTTTTTAAATGCCACAGAAAAGGTAAAAGTCGAAAAACTGGTCATTGATGAAAATACGGCTTCTGTTAATCCGGCGATAGTTGGAATGAGTGCAGCTACTATTGCGAAAATGGCAGGAGTCACTGTTCCGGAAAACACAAAGATATTGGTCGCTGAATTAACCGGAGTGGGTCCCGATTATCCACTGTCACGGGAAAAGCTCAGTCCCGTGCTTGCCTGTTATAAAGCAAACAATACAGAAATGGGACTCAGACGGTGTGAGGAAATGCTTGAATTTGGTGGACTTGGTCACTCTGCTGTGATCCATTCTGAAGATCAGAAGGTCATCGATGAATTCAGTCAGCGGATGAAAGCTGGACGCTTGATTGTTAATCAGCCATCATCTCAAGGGGCAATTGGCGATATATATAATGCGTATACCCCGTCACTGACCCTTGGGTGCGGTTCATACGGCGGAAATTCTGTGTCTAGCAATGTGAGCTCTGTTCATTTATATAACGTCAAAAAATTGGCGAAAAGAAGTGTTAATATGCAATGGTTTAAAGTTCCACCAAAAATATATTTTGAAAAAAATGCCGTTCAATATCTTGAGAAGATGCCGAATATCTCAAGGGCTATCATTGTAACGGATCCGATGATGGTCAAATTGGGATACGTTGATAAGGTCTTATATTACTTAAGAAAACGTCCAGATTATGTCCATTGTAGAATTATTTCAGACGTTGAGCCTGATCCTTCTAAAGAAACCGTCATGCGGGGTGCGGCGGAGATGAGAGAATTTGAGCCGGATGTCATTATTGCTCTTGGTGGTGGTTCACCCATGGACGCCGCTAAATCGATGTGGCTATTCTATGAATATCCTGAAACAGACTTTAACGGTTTGAAACAGAAATTCATGGATATCCGTAAACGTGCTTATAAATACCCGCAACTCGGAAAACGGGCGCAATTTGTCGGGATTCCAACAACCTCTGGGACTGGAGCCGAAGTCACATCTTTTTCAGTCATCACAGATAAAGAGAATAATATAAAGTATCCGCTGGCTGACTATGAGCTGACACCGGATGTAGCAATCATTGACCCGCAATTTGTAATGAGTGTACCGAAAACAGTTACAGCTGACACCGGAATGGACGTCTTAACCCATGCGATTGAAGCTTATGTATCCAATATGGCTAATGACTTTACAGATGGGTTGGCAATCAAGGCTATTCAGCTTATCTTTGAATATTTACCGCAAGCCTATCATGATGGATCAAATGAGAAGGCCCGTGAAAAGGTGCATAATGCCTCGACCATTGCGGGAATGGCATTTACCAATGCGTTCTTAGGGATAAACCATAGTTTGGCACATAAACTGGGCGGTGAATTTAACATTGCTCATGGCCGTGCTAATACTATTTTGTTACCTCATGTCATTCGATATAATGCAACGAAGCCGACGAAATTTGTCTCATTCCCTAAATATGAACATTTCATTGCAGATAAGCGTTATGCGGAGATTGCCAAAGCGATTGGCTTACAAGCTGCTACCACCGAAGAAGGGGTGGAAAATCTGGTACAAGCCATTATTAAACTGGCAAAAGAATTGGATATCCCGATGAGTATTGAAGAAAATGGGGTCACCCAGAAAGAATTTGAAGCAAAAGTGGATCATTTAGCTGATAAAGCTTTTGAAGATCAATGTACAACAGCAAATCCGAAGTTACCTCTCGTCACAGAACTGGCCGATGTTTATAGAAAAGCATTTAAAGGTGTCTAGCTAGTAGAAGAGGGCGAGAAAAACCGGAAAATAGAAATGAAAGACGTGGTATCTACCCTCATAAGGAGAGGGAGCTACCACGTCTGTTTTATTTTTTCTTATAGATTCTCATCCAGTTCTTGCAAAAGCTCACCAATTTTCTTATCTTGAATAATCAAATCGGCGGACCGATCAAGCGGGGTATCTTCTGCATTAACAATGACCAATCTCGCACCATTTTCTTTCGCAAGCATTGGAAACTGGTTCGCCGGCGTAACGGTGAGGGAAGAGCCAAGCACAATGAACAAATCTGCTTTTTCTGTTTCCTGTAGTGCAAATTCAAAGTCATCGACTGGTAGACTTTCCCCGAATAAAACAATCGAAGGCCGTAACACACCATTACATTCCTCACAGTAAAATGCCTCTTTCACATACTTCTCACTACCGTACTGGCGCCCGCATGATTCACAATGCAACTTCTGCAAGGTACCATGAAGCTCTGCGACTTGCTTACTGCCTGCAAGTTGATGGAATCCATCGACATTTTGTGTAATAATCGACTTCACTTTGCCGGAACGCTCCCAATTGGCAAGGATCGAATGTCCTTTATGTGGTCCATATTCCTTCACTCCGAGTACACGCTCCCGGTAAAATGCAATAAACTCTTCCACATTATTGTTGAGTGCATCGGTACTTGCAAGCTGCGCGGGGTCTTTCTTCGTCCATAACCCCTTATTTGCTGACCGAAAATCCGGGAGGCCACTTTCTGTCGACATCCCCGCTCCGGTAAATACGACCGTATAATCAGACTGCTCCAACCAATTCTTAAGCATGTCATTCCTCCTTACTTGTACCCCTAGTATACCGTGAATTCAGGAAGCTTGCAGAGACCCAAGTTGATTGACTTCATAGAAAGGATATGGTATTAAAATAGATGGATTAGTATATATTGCTTCTTACTTTTTAACGAAAGAGGAGAGAGACGATGGAAAGAAGAGAATTTCAAGCGGAATCAAAGAAACTACTAGATATGGTGATTAACTCCATCTATTCGCAGCGTGAAGTTTTCCTAAGAGAATTGATTTCCAATGCGAGCGATGCAATCGACAAACTATACTACCGGGCACTTACAGATGACAATCTCACGTTTGATAAAGACAGTTATTTTATCAAACTTGACCCGAACAAAGATACACGAACATTAACCATAACCGACACAGGAATCGGGATGACAAAAGAAGAGATGGAGAGCAACCTCGGTATCATCGCAAAAAGCGGCTCCCATCAATTTAAGGAAGAGAATGAAATTAAAGACGGCCATGACATCATTGGGCAATTCGGTGTCGGCTTCTATGCGGCCTTCATGGTTGCGGAAAAAGTAACCGTCATCAGTCGCTCTGTTGATAGTGAAGAAGCTTATAAATGGGAATCAACTGGGCCTGAAGGGTACACGATTGAACCGGCAGAAAAAGCCGAAGTAGGCACTAAAATTATCCTCAAAATCAAAGAAAATGAGGAAGAAGAGAATTACGATGAATTCCTAGAAGAATACCGACTCAAACAAATCGTGAAGAAATACTCCGACTTTATCCGTTATCCAATAAAAATGGACGTGACGGAAAGTAAGCTGAAAGAAGGCACGGAAGACGAATATGAAGACGTCATTACGGAAGAAACCTTGAATACAATGATCCCAATCTGGAAGAAGAATAAGAGTGAGCTTACCGACGAGGATTATGAAAACTTCTATCGGGAGAAGCATTATGGTTTCGATAAACCGTTAAAACATATCCATCTTTCCGTTGATGGTACGGTCCGTTATGATGCGATTCTTTATATCCCGGAGAGCGCACCATATAACTACTATACGAAGGAATATGAAAAAGGATTGGAGCTTTATTCGAACGGCGTACTTATTATGGAGAAAAGTCCAGAGCTGCTGCCGGACTATTTCGGTTTTGTGAAAGGATTAGTAGATTCCGAGGATCTTTCTTTAAATATTTCGCGGGAAATGCTTCAGCATGATCGCCAGTTAAGAACAATTGCCAAAAACATTAATAAACGAATCAAGCAGCAACTGAAACAAGTGCTGAATAATGACCGGGAAGCTTATGAACGCTTCTACCAATCCTTTGGCCAGCAATTGAAATTCGGTGTTTACAGCGATTTCGGCCAGCATAAAGAAGTGCTGCAAGATTTGCTATTATTCTACTCATCGAAAGAAAAGAAATTAGTTACTTTGGATGAATACGTTGAGCGCATGCCAGAAGAGCAGAAATATATTTACTATGCACAAGGCGATAGCGTTGACCGCGTGGACAAGCTTCCGCAGACTGAACTTGTAAAAGATAAAGGTTATGAAATTCTATATTTCACAGACGAAATTGATGAGTTCGCAATCCGCATGCTCATGAGCTATAAAGAGAAGGAATTTAGAAACGTCTCAAGTGGCGATCTTGGCATTGAACAAGATGAGAAAGAGAAGGAAGAAGAGAAAGAAACAGAGAAGGAACACGAAGAGCTGTTTACGAAAATGAAAGAGCTATTAGGGGATAAGGTTACAGCTGTCCGTGCTTCAAAACGTTTGAAATCTCATCCGGTTGTGCTTACAGCAGATGGTGATATTTCAATTGAAATGGAAAAAATCATTAATTCCATGCCCGATGATCAGCAAATTAAAGCAGATAAAGTATTGGAGATTAATGTGGATCACGAAATTATGAATGCTTTAGAGCAAGCGAAAGAGCAAGGCGACGAGCATTTGAAACTTTACACGAATCTATTATATAACCAAGCATTACTAATCGAAGGTCTTCCAATTGAAGATCCGGTTGCTTTCACGAATGATATTTGTAAAGTGATGCTTTAATATTCTGATGGTACTTTTCCGTATATCTGGAAAGGTACCATTTTTTATCTACCTAGCTTTCGCGAAAAAATGGTACACCGCAAAAAGCTCATTAAAAATCCGCCTTGCAATTGTATTGGGTTTTTGATATGATGGAACGTAACCCAAAATTTGTAGTAAACAATTTACCATCTATGTTAGAAATTACCTCCAGACGGGTAGACTAGTTTTCATAGTCGATTGAAAGTATCTGAAAGGAAGTGATTTCATGTTATTAAGTATTATCCTACCTGTCTTATTCCTCGGCCTCATTGTCTTCATCTTGCGTCAGTCAACCAGAAGATCCTAAAACAAAAGCGAGGCTCATTCCTGGCGTATTCCGTAATAGGCCAGGAAAGACCATGCTTCTACTCCTCCTGTTTCACCCATTATGTAGCATAAATTTCATCGCTCTAGAAAATACACCACGCTCATGTATAGCTGACTACTTTCAACTTTCACAGCCTAAAATAGCGAACTATTCCCTCGCGTAGTTAGTAAAACCAACTATCCATTATGGTTTCAGACACATATAGATGTTTTTCCGATCTCCTAATACCCCTCTCAAAAGGAACAACTGACTTACTTACTTTTTTATACAGCGTAAGTGTTTGCTCGTTCACTAATTAAAGAACGCTTTCGTATGTGGCAACGTCTGTATTAGCGACATCCTATGCGTCGAGACTTAGGCAGCCGCCCGCGGAAAAAGAGAGGTACCTGGAATGTGGCTCTCCAGAAGTAGGTTGCATTCAAGCCGTAATGAAAGTAATCATCCGTTCAGCTTAAAAAGCTTTTATTTAAAAAATAGTGTCTAGGTACATATTTGCAAAACTGCGGGATTCGGGAAGAAAGTAGGAGTTTTACGATAGCGATTTAAGGTAATAACTATTTAAAGAGGTAATTGTGGAATAAGTAAGTAAAAAGTTAGGAATACCCCGTATTGCATTGACAAATGACACGGTGTCATTTATTATAAAAATATAAGATGACACCGTGTCATTATCTGGTAGAAATGGAGGTAAAGGAATGCCCAAAGCAACATTTTTTAATCTGCCAGAGAAAAAGCGTCAATCCTTAATTAAGGCAATGGAAATAGAATTTTCTAGAGTTCCTTTATACGAGGCCTCCATCGCAAATATCGTAAAGACAGCAGGGATATCTCGGGGAAGCTTTTATCAATATTTCAGAGATAAAGAAGACGCCTATTACTATATTCTCAAGGAACAGGCAAGCCGTAGAAACAAACAGTTTATTCAACAACTGCATACACATCAGGGAGACTTATTCGAAGCAATCACTGCTTTTTACTATGATCTGCTTATTGAATTACCTGATGAAAAGGAGTATAACTTTTTCCGGAATGCTCTTCTTAACGTAACCCATCAGATTGAAACCATCTTCAATGAAATAATTGAAAGCAATCTGAAAAAAGATGGTATGGAAGAAATTACGAAACTAATTAATAGAGATCTTTTAAATATCGAATCAGACAGCGAACTGACCCATGTCATCCACATTATATCGGCAGTTGCATTCCGCAATTTTGTCGAGAAGTTTACGAAAGAGCTATCCGATCAAGAAGCAATTGAAAGCTTTATAGCAGAAATGAACTTATTGAAAAAAGGCATAGCAAAATAAACCAATTTGAAATGGGGTATGATATATGACAGTGACAATTTATGGAGCTGCATGTTCATCGACTAGGAAAGCGAAGCAATGGTTTACAAAGCAAAACATTCATTATGTGGAGCGGAATATTTTGAAGTATCCGTTAACCGTAACGGAACTTCAAGGAATCCTACGCATGACCGTTGACGGAACGGATGAAATTATATCAACACGATCCAAGATTTATAAAGATCTTGATCTAGATATTGAAGCATTACCGCTTCAGGAATTATTGGAACTGATTCACAAGCATCCTCGTCTGTTGCGTAGTCCAATTATGGTTGACGAGAAGAGGCTGCAAGTAGGCTATCATGAGGATGATATCCGTCAATTCCTGCCGAGAAAAACACGCGAATACCAATGGTTGCAATGGAGATTAAATCATTTGCAACTTGCTGAAGGGTAATTTATGGCGCAACTCTTGGCTGAACAATCGTATGTGAAAGTTATTCGTACCGTCGATTCCCTCACCCAAACAAATACTGAAGAACAACGTATGATGTATTTGTATGAGGATCGACTGGTGACGAAACATCGTGAGTTTCCAATCGATACAATTCACGATTTGTCCTACCGGTTGCTCGGAACAAAAGGTGGACTGTTGTATGTACATACGAACAAAGGTGTATACTCCTTTATTGTTAAAAGCTCTCCAGAACAATTTATTGAAGTTTTTAAAGCATATAGTAAATAAGGTAAACCCTAAGACTGGGTTTACCTTATTTTTATAAAAAATCGAAAGGAATGCATGCCCTAAATAATTACTTACTTTCTGAAGCGTGCACATTCTGGAATAGATTGATAATAAACAGCACAACAGAGATTAAAAATGCAACCCCACCACCAGACACGAAAATTTCAAGAACGATTAGCGGTACATCAAGATAAATCATCATCATCCCGATAAGGAGAAAAGGTAAGCCGATTTGATGAAGCCAGAATTGTAATTTACCAAGTTGGCTATTTCCCGCTTTTGGGTAAACCGAGTAAATAACACCAATTAAACCAGTAGACAGCCAGCCGACAACATTAATATGAGCGTGCGTTGCCCCCCATTGAAGCTGGATCGTGTAAAGCATAAATAACCCAAAGCCAATTCCGATAATAAAATAAAGAGCGGCAATTTTTATCCATTTCGCACCCAACGTTATCCACTCCTTTTTTGCTGATTTCTTACGATTTTTAACTGGTTGACAGGAAAATAGAAGCAGACTGAAATGCTGAGTTACTCTACCCAACCTAAGCCTTTTTTAGCATATTTTTCAAGTGAAACAGAAATACTTCCTCATTTTTATTTCATCTCCTTCATAATATATATTGTTCCAATTGGAAAAGTATGCCCTATCCAGAGGATGTTGGGAAATGGTAAAATATAAGATAATGAAAGAACAGAGGAGTTTGTCGGATGAAACGATTAAGTTACCGAGATACATGGGTTGAAGTTTCTTTAGCTGCAATCCGAGAAAATACGCGAGTCTTTAAACAACATATGAATAAAAATAGTAAACTACTTGCTGTCGTAAAAGCGGATGGCTATGGGCATGGTGCGGAGGAAGTCGGGAGGGCTGCTTTAGCGGCTGGTGCCGATCGTTTAGGTGTCGCATTGCTTGATGAGGCGATTGAACTCAGAAAGGCTGGTATCGAAGCCCCGATTCTTGTGCTCGGTTATACGAAACCGGAAGTTGTAAAGGAAGCGATTATAAATAAAATTACGCTCACCGTTTATAGCAAGGATGTGTTGGACGCACTTGTTACCGCCTGTGAAGAATTGCAGCAAGCAGTTAAGGTCCATTTGAAAATAGATACAGGGATGAGAAGGGTTGGCGTTCAGACCAAGGAAGAAGCACTTGAATTAGTGAAGGGCATTGACAGCAAGTGGATCGAACTTGAAGGGATTTATACTCATTTTGCAGACGCGGACAATGTAGATGAAACGTATACACGGATGCAATTTGCGCGTTTCCTTGAAGTGACGGACTATTTAGCAGAACATGGTTATTCCGCCCCGCTGAAGCATTGTTGTAATAGTGCGGCAACGATTTGTTTTCCAGAGATGCACTTGGATATGTGTCGGGTTGGGATTGGTATGTATGGTCTTTATCCAGCAAAACATATGAAGAAAGTGATTAGCTTGACCCAGGCAATGACATTCCAGACGAAAGCGGTGCTAATTAAGGAAGTAGAGGCGGGAGAGTCAATCAGCTATGGTTGTACATATCAGCCCAAGAGAAAATCGCTGATTGCCACTCTTTCAGTTGGATATGCGGATGGGCTTTCTCGTCAGCTGTCCAATCGTGGTGAGGTGACGATAAGGGGGCAGCGGGTGCCGATTGTCGGGAGAATCTGTATGGATCAGACGATGGTGGACGTAACAAGTATTGACGAGGTACAGGATAACGATATTATAACGATATTTGGTGAGGAAAAAGAAGGCTACATCTCCCTCGACGAAATAGCCGAACAGCTACAAACCATCCATTACGAAATCATTTGTCTCATCGGGAAACGTGTTCCAAGAGTTTATATTGGGTAAAGTGAAACTCATTCAGTGGGGGTATCCTTACCTCCCCGCTGAATGTAAGTTGAACAGAATAGGAATTTACGGACTGTTTATCCCCATCCTTCACATATTGGGTTTCCCCCATGTTTAGAGGAGGGGGTATTACAGACCGTTAATACGTGATAAAATAAAAATTCGCTCTGCGCCTATGTTATTAAACTTACAAATGATAAGTAAATAATAAAAGAGAACAAAAAGATTGCAACATGAAAAAAATCATGGTATATTAATAAGCGTAATTCATTTATATTGAATTAAACTAAAAGTAAGTTATAGATAACAGGGGGAATTCGAGTGTTAAAAATTGGTATTATTTTAGGAAGTGTTCGTGAAGGACGTAATGGGGAACAAGTAGCAAATTGGACACTTGACTTTGCGAACAATCGCAAGGATCAAGATGTAGAATATGAGCTAGTAGACCTAGCGGATTACCGTTTACCATTCCTAGGTGAAAGCTTACCGGAAGCTGAAAAAGAAAAGGCAAATGCAGTTATCAAAGCTTGGTCTGATAAAATGGCTTCTTTTGACGGATATATTTTCATCACTCCAGAATACAACCATGCAATCGGTGGTGCACTGAAGAACGCGCTTGACTACTTAAATCCAGAAGTAAATAATAAAGCGGCAGGATTTGTTGGTTACGGAAGCCTTGGCGGAACCCGTGCTCATGAGAACATGCGCCTGATTCTTGGTGAATTACAAGTAGCAGACGTTCGTACTGCAGTTACATTCTCACTACTAGCTGACTTTGAAAACTTCTCCGTCTTCAAGCCAGCTGATTACCATGCAGATAATGCAAACCAAATGTTAGATCAAGTCATTGCTTGGAGCAGTGCTTTGAAATCATTACGAGGCTAATTTGCTGACCACAAAATCCTCATGAATGATCTTATAAATGAAAGAGAAGATGCTGAGCTTAACGCACAGCATCTTCTCTTTTTTCATATAATCTCAGGAATTCCGGGATATACATCAAGAAAGAAATGGATAGGAATATACCCGTTACAATCATGAGGAATGCGATAAAATACGTATCTAGGCTGGGAAATGTAATTAAAATTCCCATCGCTAGGTAAAAAACAGCCGTTGATACTTTCCCAAACCACTTCGCTCCGTCCAATTTTTTCCCGCGTTTTAAAAGAATGAGTCCATTGATTCCCATAAACAACTCTTTCAAGACAAAGAGGATAAACAGAATCCACATATATGGATAGCGGAACAATAGACAGGCGACGATCGCTGTCTGTGTTAATTTATCTGCAATCGGGTCAACGATTTTCCCGAGTTCTGTAATTTGATTGAATGTCCGGGCAATCCATCCGTCCAATGCGTCGGTTACACCAGATAAAAGAATAATAATGCCGATAAGATAATAATCGCTTGTGTCCGTTGCATGAATGAAAAGATAGACAAATACAGGAATCAGAAGAATCCGGATGTAAGATAAAATATTTGGGATGGATAAAACTTCCCTTGTTGTTAACTTCACATGAAATTCCCCCTATGTTTAGAACTACATTACCCAACTCTTGCAACTTATAAGTTTTATAAAAACTAGGAATTACTTTCATTCAGTGTAAGAGTAACTCTTACCTGGAGGTCCGCAGTTCAGACACCTCTCGCTTTCCACAGGCGGCCGGGTTACTCCTGCGTGAAAAGCATTAGTCCTAAGCTCCCGCAGGAAGTGCTTTTCTTCCGAGGCAGACTAAGTTCGCTCTCGTATGTGGCAACGCCTGTATTATCACTTCCTGTGCGTCGAGGCTACGGCTGTACCTTAGGATGCGCATCCGTCCGCCGGGCAACTGAACGGCGATTAGTGCTCTTACATAACAGAACGTGCGAAACACTTGCGCTGAATGAAAGTAATTATACGGTTAGGTTGTTGTAAAAGTTGAATAATACCTTATAAGCATATCAAAAATAGTTGTTTTACACTCCTATTTTGCTACCAAACGATGCGCTTGTCTTGTTCAATGAGCGAGTAGAGACTAACTGCAATGAAAAATTGAGCTGCATAGTAGGGGAGCATGACAAGGGCCTCCGCAAATGGAACGGCCGCCACAAACATATTCCAAGCAAGAATCGAATCAGAAATAACGAATAACAATGCCCCGAATTGCGCCGGTCGATTGCCTGTTAAAATTGTAGCCAAGAGCATTAGTGAAATAATGATAATATAAGCAACGACTGGGACCGCAAGTACTTGCTCTCCGGCATCCGTTAACGCAGGTATAAGGAATATCCCGAAAATAATAGCATAGATACCAATTGGAATTGCGGCAAGTATCCGCCGCTTCGTGAATTTGGCAACTTTGAGGAAGCCGATAGCATAACAAATATGGGCAATAAAGAAGGCGACAAGACCAATGAGAAACCAGTGCAGTGTCGCATCGCCAATCATCGAAAAGACGAGACCAAGCATGATGAACCAATGGACGCATCTTTTATTTTCTGGAGCAATCCGAAATGCATAAAGTATAATGACAATCATTGGCAATAGTTTAAAAAAGAGTTTGAACGTAAAAGGCTCATCGGGAGCGATGAAAATATATACGAGACTAAGCGTCAGTATCATTAGCGGTAAGCGGTAAAGAACCATTGTGCTCCTCCTCGTCTTTATTCCGTGTCGACCGATTTCAAGATGGCAGGCAATTTAATTTGCAGTGTAAAGGTTTGGTTCTTATAAACGAAATCAAGATATCCTGCATGTTTCTGGGTAATCTGTGCGATAATCTGTGTACCAAGTCCCTCATGATCCCCTGATTTGGTCGTTCTCGCCTGTTTCGTAAATAAATGATCAAGTACATCGTTCGGTATGGGGAGGGTGTAATTTTTACAGCTTAAAATAAATAATCCGCTCCGTTTTGAAGTCTGTAATGTAATATGGGCCTGTTTTCCGGTCTCTTTTTGCCATTCGGCGCTTGCTTCCAGCGCATTATCCAGTATATTCCCGATTAGTTCAGTTAAATCTCGATCGTAAAGTGGCAAGCTTGAAATTGCCGCTTCGAGATCGTACGTTACTTCAATCCCATTATCTTTTCCTTTGCGGTAACTTTGATGCAGAATACCCGCAACCGTTCCTCTTTCTCCTTGAATGGACAGGTTTGTTTCCTTATACCCTTCCACAAGCTCATTTAAATACGTTGTTGCTTCTTTATGATTCTTATTTTCAAGCATATAATGCATCGCAGAGATATGTTTTAAAAAGTCATGTCTTTCTTTCCGGACGATGAGAAAGGCTTCATTCATCTGCTCAATTTCCCTTGTGTGGGAATGGATAAGCTCATCCTTATGATAAAGCTTCCGGCCCAATGTAAGTCTCATTATTTCAACGGAAAGGAAGAGGAGAAATGGAATAAGTGAAATCAGGCCAGGCCCGCTTAATAAATAGATGAATAAAACAAGTAGCTGGATACTGTATAACCCCAAATTCACCTTTGCTCCAAGCGCCTCAATCTGCACGATCATTTTTCTTTGAAGTAGAAAAACAAGGAACAAAGCTACAATAATTGATACATAAAAGGGAAAATCAAAAGGTAAAGCTCGCCCCGCAAGCTCCAAATGAAACGCGAAAAGCAAGACAACACTCACCCAATAAAGACGCACAATCCCCATTTCCAACCTCCTATCAATCGGGACAACTGCTCTGACCCCGTGTCCCGCACTGGGACAGAGGGTCAGAGCAGTTGTCCCGGTGTTAAAAGTAATTTTGCTGCAAGTGGTTGACCATTTCTTTTGTAATCATTGCGGTTTCTTCTATGCCGTCAAAGTTCACGATGAAGGAGTTTTTCGCGTAGAGCTCGAAATTTTGAATGTAGTGGATGTTGATGATAAAGGAACGGTGTGAGCGAAGAAAATCCCTTTCCCTTAGCTCTCCCTCTAATTCTTTTAACGTTTGATATGTCTTAATGGTTCCACTTTTTGTAAAAATTGTGGATGACCTGCCTGTTCGTTCAATGAAAATGATATCCTTTTTCTGGATAATATGAATGTTGTTCTTCTGTTTAATGTAAAGTCTCCCTGTAATTTCCGCTTGCCGGGACTTTTCCATAATCCGTTTAATTGATGTCGTGAGCCGATTTTTCGTATAGGGCTTCATAATATAGTCATGTACATTGATTTCAAAGGCATGAACCGCATACCCGCTGTTTGCTGTTACAAAAATAACCTCAATATGAAGCGCATGGGAATGAATAATATCTGCGAGCTCATAGCCGGAAAGATGGGGCATTTCAATATCGGCGACGAGCAGCATGATTTCCTCATCTTTAATCCGTTTATACGCTTCCTCTGCGGATGTGGTGGCGAAGACGATCTCCACATCATCAATACGTGAAACAATCCCAACCACCTTATCTAAATCAATCTGACGGTCATCAACGATTCCAACCTTCAGCATACGTGCAACACCTGTACTTTCTATTGTTTTTGACGCAATCGTTTTTCTTCATTATACCATCTCGAAGCGTGAATAAGGCATTTTCACGACATCAAAGGAATGATTCGCGACATGTCCGGTGAAAGAGACGATGGTTTTGCTTACAATGAATGTAACAAATCAAAAAAGGGATGGGAACGAAATGATTGAAATTCAAAACGTGACGAAACGATTTCAAGATAAAAAACTCTCAATAACTGCTTTAAACCATGTGTCCTTTACAGTTCATGCAGGAGAGATCGTCGGTCTATTAGGGGAGAACGGAGCAGGGAAAACGACGCTTCTCCGTTCCATCGCAACATTGCTTACACCGACAGAAGGACAAATTGTTGTAAAAGGCTATGACACAGTAAAGAAACCAGATGAAATTAAAAAGCGGATGGGTGTCTTGTTCGGCGGAGAGACTGGGCTCTATAACCGCATGACCGCTAGAGAGAATCTCGAATACTTTGCAGCGCTCTATCATTTAAGCAAGCATGAGACAAAGGTGCGGATTGATGAACTGACGAAAATGTTCGGTATGCGCGACTTTCTTGACCGGAAAGTGGACGGTTTCTCTAAAGGGATGCGTCAGAAGATGGCGATCGCTCGTGCAATCATCCATGATCCGGAAATTATTCTCTTCGATGAACCGACAACCGGACTCGATATCACCGCTTCCAACGTTTTTCGCCAGCTCGTCCAGGAGCTAAAAACACAAGGAAAAACGATTATCTTCTCCAGCCACATTATGGAAGAAGTTGATATGCTCTGTGACCATATCGCGATGATCCATAAAGGTGAACTTATCTACCATGGGGAGAAAGAGGCCTTATATGAAGAGGAAAACAGTCGGGATTTAAACTATATCTTTATGAGTAAATTAGTAAGGGGGACGGATGGCTATGCTATTTAAAATTTATAAAAAAGAAATGATTGATTCCTTCCGTGATAAGCGGACATTGCTATTAACCGTATTGTTACCGATTCTTATGATGTCCGCATTAACTTTTTTCTATGAAAGTTTGATTAGTGACGGGGAAGATGAAACATACACATTGGCTGTGGAAGAAGACATTTCCGCTGAACAGGAAACAATACTTGGAACATTGGATAAGGTGGAACTCTTACGTGCGGAAAATCCGGAACAGGCGTTTATCGATGGAGAAGTTCAAGCAGCAATTGTGTTTGCAGATAACTTTGACGCGGAAGTGCAAGCGGGAGAAGCTGGCAATGTGGAGCTGATCGGGGATACATTCAGTCAAAAATCTTCTAATCTTATTTATCTTGTAAGTGGCAAGCTTGCAGAATATGAACAGATTGTTGTCGCAGAAAGACTGCAACAAGCGAATATCGATCCATCCATCACTCAGGCGGTTGCAGTGGAGCAACGGGAGACGAACACGGAGGATAGTAATATCCAGGTGCTGGCTCTGTTGATCCCACTTATTCTATCGATTGCTATTGGAGTGGGAGCTGGTCCATCGGCAGCAGATATCTTTGCGGGTGAAAAGGAAAAGAAAACGATGGAAGCACTTCTTATGACGCCAGTAAATCGCTCTACGTTACTAATGGCAAAATATTTAACGATATCTTCTGTCGGAGTCATTATTGGAATTATTACGCTCGCAGTCGTTGCAATTGAGATAGCTTTCTTTACGGAACACTTGAAAGCTGCAATTTCGTTCGGTGATAATATGGTTGCGATCATTGGAATGGGCGCACTTGTGACGCTAGTCTATTCATTCTTCGTTGGTGCTCTCTTAATGATCACAAGTATTGTGGGTAAAACAGTAAAAGAAGCACAGAGTTATAGTACACCGATTATGATGGTGCTCATTTTCCCGATGATGATGATTAGTGGTCTTGGTGTGAATGAGTTTACGATGAATCATTTTATCCTGCCATTTGTAAATATCTTTGCGATTCTTACGGAATTATTGTTTGGTGTGGTGAATTATGGGCATATATTTATGACGATTGGCAGTAATCTCGTCTGTATCATCATTATCTTCATCATCAGCAGAATCCTATTTAGTAAGGATAAATGGGTGATGAATTAAAATAAAAGACTCAATAGAGCCATCTAATGCTTGAATAAAGCATACTTAAACAGCCGGGCACATCATAATATGCCCGGCTGTTCTGTCGAGTGTTTAACTATTTTGTAAGATGAATGTTTCAATCCCCATTTGCAAGATGCGTTTGCGTTCGATTTCTGCTGCAGATCGGCTCGGATAGGTGCCGGCGATGACACGGTATAGCTTTTTTCCAGTTATCGACGCTTCTTTTACCGTGGCCGGGATTTGTTTTGAAGTGAGTAGTGCTTGTCTTGCACTTGCATTTGCTTTTTGTGCATAGGAACCGGCAATTAATTGGTATCCCTCTTTACTAGAGCTAGAGCTTTTTAAGTTAAAGATTTCAACTAACCCCTCTACATGCGCGGCTGCGACTTTTTCTCTCCAGGCCGCCTGCTTCATCAATTTCGCATCTTCCGGATGATCGATAAAGCCATTCTCTGTTAAAATCGCCGGCATTTTTGATTCGCGCAGGACATGAAAGTTGGCCTGTTTCTTCCCCCGGTTTGGTATGCCAATTGCTCGCAGGACTTTTTCGTGGAGAATCGTTTGATAGTTTCTTGTAACAGAACCTGCCGGCAATTTGTTATAAATAAAATCTTCATATCCCCGGGCTCGTCCATTAAAAGCATTACAATGAAGCGACAAGAAAAGATTTGCCCCCCAGCTGTTCGCTTCATTTGTCCTCGCACGAAGACTCTTCGTGGCATCAGTCGTTCGGCTCAATTTCACTAAAACTTGCGGATAATCGCGAAGCATACGGCGAATCCGAAGCGCCAAATCAAGAGCCACTTCTTTTTCCTGCAAACCATTTCCGATCGCACCGGAATCTTCCCCACCATGTCCGGCATCAAGATAAATTTTCATCTCTTTCATCTCCCTTTCTTTTCATTATCCATCCATTTCTATAATCGAAAGGAAATGATAGAAAGGGGCATAGATTTAGAAGAAAGCTGCATATACTATAGAAGCTCCGTAAATTTACACAAGCTTTACATTCGACTAATACTTCCTTTACATTGGGACACTATACTAGTACTTGAGAGCGAAAAGCGCTCAAGATAAAATCCATCTATTATTGGGGAGGACAAAGTCGTATGAAACTCAAGAAATTCCTTATGTTCCTCGTAATCGGAGCATTCGTTACAGTGCTTGCAGCATGCGGAGGAACAGATAACGGTAATGACACAGGTTCAGAGGAATTGTCAGAAGAAACAAGTGGCAATTCAATAGAAACACAAGAAGGCGAATCCGAAGAGCTGGAAGGTATTGTTGAAATTGACGGCTCTGGAACTGTATTTCCATTAATGTCTAGACTTGCTGAAGAATATATGGTTAATGAACAACAAGGTGTATCGGTCGAAGTTAGTCGAGCGGGCACAAGTGCTGGTTTCAAACGTTTCCTGGAAGAGGGCGGAACGGACTTTAATGATGCCTCCCGTGAGATTAAAGAAGAAGAACTAGCAAAAGCAGAGGAACTTGGAATAGAAGTGAAAGAATTGAAAGTAGCACTAGATGGTTTGACAATTGTAACCCACCCAGAGAACGATTGGGCAACAGAACTGACTCCAGATCAAATCATTGGTATTTTCTTAGGTGAATATACAAACTGGTCTGACGTAAATGCAGACTGGCCGAATGAGCCAATCCGCACGTACGGACCGAATGAAAACCATGGAACGTACGAATTCTTCTATGAAAATATTTTAGAAGAACAAGACTTAAGAGAAGATGTTAACCTGCAACAAGAATATTCAACACTCGTAACACTAATTTCTGAAGATGTAAACTCCATCGGATTCTTCGGATTCGGTTACTATGTAAACAACCAAGACCAAGTACAAGCAGTTAAAGTTGATTTTGGTGAAGGTCCGGTTGAACCGACATTGGATACGATTGCGGAGGATGGCGATTATGCGGACTTCACGCGACCAGTATTTACGTATCTAAATGTAAACAACTCCAAGGAGAAGCCACAAGTCCTTGATTATGCAATCTATTGTATGGAGAATGCGGCAGACTTTGCTGGTGAAACTGGATTCGCACCAATACCTGAAGAGGAAGCAAGTGCATTGGTTGAAGAATTAGAAGCTCTTCAGTAAAATACGCAACATCATGTAAACATTAAAGATGAGGGCAAAAAATTGCTCTCATCTTGTTGTGAATTTTTCACGCATGAATGGGTTGTAGTACCCCACCTCTAAATGTGGATAAATAAAAATTTGAGAAAAGGGGTAGCCCCAGGAATCCCTGATACGGCTCAACTAACAATCCGAGGGGTGATAAAGAAACCCTACGGAATGAAGTTTCACTTTTTATTCTGGGAAGGAGTATACGGAAATGGCAGGGAACAGCGATACAAACAAAAACGCTGTGAATGTAAGAGAAATGATTGCGGAAAAGAAAAAAAAGAAAAGTCTCTCTAATTATACGGAAAAATTCATTCCAACTTTTCTTCTTCTTATCGCATCTATCTCTCTTCTGACAACAGTAGGAATTATTATAACTTTATTTACGGAAGCAATTGAATTCTTTAAGCGTGTTCCGGTTTGGGAATTCTTTACTGGAACGGTGTTGAAACCGATGAGTCAAAATCCTGAATTTGGTGTGCTGCCATTAATTAACGGTACACTGATTTCAACCTTTATCGCAATGCTCGTCGCAGGCCCGATTGGGATTATGTCGGCGATCTATTTAAGTGAATATGCATCAGACAGGGTAAGGCGGGTATTGAAGCCGCTGCTTGAAATTCTCGCGGGGATTCCGACAATCGTATATGGATTTTTTGCATTCACATTCGTTACACCACTTATCCGTAGCATTTTTCCAGAAGTAGGAGCGACAAATATTTTGAGTCCTGGTCTTGTAATGGGGGTCATGATAATCCCGATGATTGCTTCTTTGTCTGAAGATGCTATGAGTTCCGTGCCGAATAGTATGCGGGAAGGTGCATTCGCCTTAGGTGCCACGAAATTGGAGACGACGTTTAAAGTTGTCATCCCGGCAGCACTGTCTGGAATTATTTCATCCTTTGTACTTGGTATTTCACGGGCAATCGGGGAAACGATGATTGTTACGATTGCGAGTGGTAGCTCAAAGAACTTCACTTTTGACGTCACCCAATCGATGCAGACGATGACTGCTTATATCGTAGAAGTTTCTTCAGGTGACGCTCCGGCAGGCTCGACTATTTATTACAGTCTTTATGCTGTCGCAGCTACATTATTTATTTTTACGTTATTAATGAATATCCTAGCAAGATATCTCTCTCGTAAATTTAGGGAGGAGTATTGATTATGAGATATGTTGATGAAGCAGTTGTAGAGAAGCGGATGAAATCACGGGTACGCAATAATTCAATCTTAAAATTCATCTTTTTACTCTCCACCTTATTTGGCTTAATTGTCTTAGCGGTATTACTTGTTCGCGTATTCTCTCAAGGTATTGCTTGGTTGGATTGGGATTTTATAACGGGTAGATTATCGACAGACCCTGATCGTGCAGGAATTATGGGGGCAATTCTTGGAACCTCCTGGCTCATGCTTGTCGTCATCCCGGTCACTTTATTTATAGGAGTGGGAACTGCTATTTATCTCGAACTTTATGCAAAGCCTGGCCGTTTTCAAAACTTTATCGCTACAAATATATCAAACTTAGCCGGTGTGCCATCAATCGTTTATGGTTTACTAGGACTAACAATTTTTGTCCGTGCCCTTGATTTCGGTAACGTCGTGTTGGCAGGTGGTTTAACATTATCACTCTTAGTATTGCCGATTGTTATTGTTGCAGCTCAAGAATCGATTCGTGCAGTTCCTAATTTTTTAAGTGAAGCAAGCTATGGTATGGGGGCTACGAAATGGCAGACGGTGAAGAAGATTATCCTGCCAGCAGCACTACCAGGAATTTTGACGGGCTCGATTCTTGCATTATCGCGGGCAATCGGGGAGACAGCGCCCCTTACAGTTATTGGGATTCCTGCATTGCTCATCCCGTTTCCAGGTGGCTTATTCGATACATTTACGGCACTCCCGATGCAGATTTATTACTGGACACTCGATGCATCCTTAGTTGCTGAGTATACTTATCTTGCAGCTGCTACGATTATCGTGTTGCTCGTCCTATTATTCTTACTCAATTCCGTAGCCATTTTCATCCGAAATAAATTCCAACAACGCTATTAAGCGATTAATTGATTCAAGTCACGTTTTTAAGGAGAGAACATAATGAGTCAGAAAATCACGGTAAAATTAAATGATCAGGTCGTCAAAAAGACTGGCCGACAAGAAAAGAAGCGTGCCGTATTTGAAACAAACCAGTTGAATTTATGGTATTCAGACACCCATGCATTAAAGGATATTAATCTATCAATTAAAGAAAAGGAAGTCACCGCCGTCATCGGTCCATCCGGTTGCGGAAAGTCAACATATATTAAAACATTGAATCGCATGGTTGAACTTGTTCCAGGTGTTCGCACAACAGGTGAAATCAAGTATAAAAACAGAAATATTTTAGATCGAAATTTCCGTGTCGAAGATTTAAGGACCCAAGTCGGCATGGTTTTCCAGAAACCGAACCCCTTCCCAAAGTCGATATATGAAAACATTGCTTACGGGCCGAAAATCCATGGAATTAAAAATAAAAAAATACTTGATGAAATTGTGGAAAAGAGCCTTCGTGGTGCCTACATTTGGGATGAGGTGAAAGACCGCTTGAATGAGAATGCATATGGTCTTTCGGGCGGACAGCAGCAACGACTTTGTATTGCACGTTGTCTAGCGGTTGAACCTGACGTCATTTTAATGGACGAGCCCACTTCAGCACTTGATCCGAAGTCAACGCTCCGGATTGAGGAGCTTGTTCAAGAGCTGCGTGAAGATTATTCCATCGTTATCGTTACACATAATATGCAACAAGCTGCACGCATTTCAGATAAAACGGCGTTCTTCTTGAATGGGGAAGTTATCGAGTTTGATGAAACGGATAAAATTTTCACCAATCCAAAAGACAGCCGCACCGAAGACTATATTTCCGGTCGCTTTGGCTAGAATGAATAAAACGAGGCTGGCATTCGTGCTAGTCTCGTTTTACCACGTATTAACGGTCTGTAATACCCCCACCTCTAAACATGAGGGAAGCCCAAGATGTGAATGTTGGGGATGTACAGTCCGTAAATCCCTGATTCTGTTCAACTAACATTCAGTGGGGAGGTAAGGAAACCCCACTGACTGAAGTTTCACTTTATTGATAAACCTTCAACTTTCTGCTATACTTGGGATAGACTGTTTGTTGAAGGAAGGAGCTTTTGCAGTTGGTTGGCGTATTTCGCATTATTACTCATATTTTCTTCTTATATGCTTTACTCCTGATTGGGAACTTTCTTCAGGAAGTTTTTCACATACTCATACCAGGCAGTGTCATTGGTATGCTTCTTTTATTTCTTCTATTAAAAATGGGAATCATTAAAATAAAGTGGATGGAAGAAGGGACTTCCCTTTTGTTAAGACATCTCACCTTATTCTTTATTCCGGTGACCATCGGATTTATGGAATACCTTGAATTGTTTAGAGGAAAAGGGATATTCCTTCTCCTTATTACAGTAATCAGCACAGCGCTTGTCATGGGAGTAGGCGGAGCGGTTAGTGAACAGCTGGCCCACGGAAAGGAAACACAACATGAATGAAATTGCAATTGGTATAATCGCAATTACTGTGACCATCATTATCTATTCACTTATTCTTCCTATCCATAAAAAGGTTCAATCACCGCTCACTCTCCCGATTGTCGCTGTTTCTGCGATTATGATTCTCGCTTTACTTCTCTTTGATATCCCTTATGAAACATATATGATTGGCGGTCAGTGGATTGAATTTCTGATGGGGCCGGCGGTAGTAGCGCTTGCGTTACCACTTTATAGGCATTATGACATGCTGAAGAAATACATGAAACCAATTTTCGCAGGAGTCACGATTGGTGCTTTCGTGGGGGTAACGACAGGTCTGTTCATGGCAAAAGCGCTTGGCTTCGAGAGGGAACTGATCCTTGCACTTCTGCCAAAATCGATCACGACTCCAGTAGCGATTTCTATTGGTGAGACATTGGAAGGACCGCTATCCTTGACAGCAGTTTTCGTTGTCATAGCTGGAGTTTCCGGGGCAATTATTAGTCCAGTTATATTTAAACTCTTTAAATTGGAGCGACCGATTGGAAGAGGAATTGGTATGGGGAGCGCTTCGCATGCAATCGGTACAGCTACGAGCATGGATAGAGACGCCTTAGAAGGTTCCATAAGTTCCATTGCAATGATACTCAGCGCGATCATCGTTTCCATCCTTGCACCGTTATGCGCCTTGTTATTTTTGTAATCCAACAAATAGCTTGAGACAAGCAAGATGTATCTTTGCAAAATATAGGAAACCCACGATTCCTTTCATTCAGCGTAAGGGTTTTGCGCGCTCCCCAGACGGGCTCTCTAATCGCCGTTCAGTTGCCTGGTGGACGGATGCGCATTCTAAGGCAAAGCCGAAGCCTCGACGCACAGGATGTTAATGTCAGACGTTGCCACATACGAGAGCGTTCTTAGTCTGTCTCGGAAGAAAGGCACTTCCTGCGGGGTCTCATCGTCTCCGCTTTCCCGCAGGAGTCACCGTCCACCGGCAACTGAACTGGTAGAAAGGATTATTATTAATGGAAAATATGTCACTGATAAGCGTCCTCTTACTAAAATGAAAAATAATGCTCCAAATTTGACCTTTCCTCGGAGCAGTCCAGACACCTCGAGACTCCAGCGGGAGGATAGGCCTGGCGAGACCCCACAGCGCGATAGCGCGAGGAGGCTTGCCGGCCGCCCGCGGAAAGCGAGAGGTGTCTGGACTGCGGACCTCCAGGAGTAAGTTGCATACACTCACGCTGAATGAAAGCAATTCGTTTTTTGATTTTTTAGGTTTTATAAAAAAGAATAGAATGTTTGAATTGTGGTATTCATTATAGTGAACCTTTTATTCAATCCAGGAGAAAGGAACAAGCGCGATGGCATATTACCAACAGGACACAACAGAAGTACTGGAAGAACTTGAAGCAACCACGGAAGGACTAAAACAAAACGAAGCAGAGAAACGAGTAAAGGAATTTGGCTATAACGAACTAGCAGATAAAGAACAAGTCGCAACTTGGAAATTATTCCTCGAAACCTTCAAGGATCCGATGGTCATTGTTCTGCTTGCTGCGGCAGGCATTCAGATTTTGCTCGGTGAAATCGCGGAATCGCTCATTATTTTCCTCGTACTCATTATAAACTCCGTGATCAGTGTCATTCAGACAAAAAAAGCAGAAAGCTCGCTCGAGGCATTACGGGATATGTCAGCCCCGGAAGCGAAGGTCATTCGGGATGGCACCAATACGATAATACCAGCCCGGGAACTCGTGCCAGGAGACATCGTATTGCTCGAAGCAGGAGACTATATTCCTGCTGACGGGAGAATCATCTCAAGCGAATCGCTTAGGGTAAATGAAGGCATGCTTACCGGGGAGTCTGAAGCCGTTTTGAAGAATACGAAAACGATATCTGGAGAAGCTCCACTCGGGGATCGATTTAACTCTGTTTATAGCAGTTCTCTCGTCGTAAATGGCCGTGGGAGGTTTGTTGTAACAGGTACGGCTGAACAGGCGGAGATTGGAAAAATTGCTGACCTGATTCAAACGGCGGAAGCAAAGCAAACCCCGCTGCAACAAAAACTTGAGGTGTTTTCGAAAAAGCTTGGTCTCGGCATTTTAATCCTCTGTATTTTAATTTTTGCCATACAGGCGCTGCGAATATGGTTCGGGAATTCAGAAGTAGCAACCGGAACAGCATTATTGAACGCATTAATGTTCTCCGTCGCGATTGCGGTAGCAGCGATACCTGAAGCTTTATCATCGATCGTTACAATTGTCTTATCCGTCGGTACGAATAAAATGGCAAAACAGCATGCCATCATCCGAAAACTTCCTGCCGTTGAAACGTTGGGCAGTGCCGGTGTCATCTGTACAGATAAAACTGGAACATTAACCCAGAATAAAATGACGGTCACTGATTATTTTGTGTTAGGGAAGGAAGAGGAAACGGCTAAGAAGGCAAAGCAGATGTTGCGCAATGTTGCTGCCCTCTGTAATGACGCAAGGATAGATCCGGACGGAAATGAAATCGGTGATCCGACGGAAACAGCGCTGATCCATTTCGTCAATGAGCAGGGGAAAGGATATGAAGAAATTCGGGAAACTTACGCCCGCCTCGGAGAACTGCCTTTTGACTCAGACCGGAAGCTCATGTCAACAATTCATTTGATTCACGGAGAGCGCTTGCTCCTTACAAAGGGTGGACCGGATATTATACTGAATCGGGCAAGCCATGTTTTACAGGCTGGCGAAGAAGTTCCGGCAACTGAAGAATTACTCTCGAAATTTACCGAAATGAATGAGGAATTTTCCAATCAGGCCCTTCGTGTGCTTGCCTATGGTTATAAAAAGCTTCCAGAAGAAACGGTGACCGTTACCGCAGAAGATGAATTTGATTTTGTCCTCATAGGTCTCACAGCGATGATTGATCCGCCTCGGGAAGAGGTATATGACTCGATTTGCGAGGCGACAAATGCAGGAATCCGAACGGTCATGATTACTGGTGATCATAAAACAACTGCCCAGGCAATTGCGAAAGATATCGGTATTGCGCGGGAAGGAGATATCGCGCTTACCGGTCAAGAATTGGACGGGTGGAGTGATGCGGAACTGGATGAGAAGTTAACATCGATATCTGTTTATGCTCGTGTTTCACCAGAGAATAAAATTCGGATTGTCCAGGCCTGGCAACGGAAAGGTAAGATTTCAGCGATGACTGGAGACGGTGTGAACGATGCACCGGCATTGAAACAGGCTGATATTGGTGTCGCAATGGGAAGTGGAACAGATGTAGCGAAAGACTCTGCTGCGATGATTTTAACCGATGATAATTTTGTTTCGATTGTCCGAGCGGTTGGTGTTGGGCGCACGGTATACGACAATATTAAAAAAGCGATCAGTTATTTATTTGCTGGGAACTTAGGAGCGATTATCGCTATTTTGTACGCGGTTATTTTTAATTTACCGAATCCGTTTACTGCCTTGCAGCTTTTATTTATCAACCTGGTAAATGATTCACTTCCGGCAATTGCACTCGGGATGGAAAAGCCGGAACCGAATATTATGGACCGGAAACCGAGGAAAATAGATGAAGGCATTTTTGAAGGTGGGACATTACGGGCTGTCACGACAAGAGGTGTTATGATTGCGACCGTTGTCATTATTGCCTTTTATCTTGGAATCCGTCACTCTGCGGAAATGGGGGTGGCAATGGCCTTTTCAACGCTCATCCTTTCCCGGACATTACAAACGTTTGCAACCCGTTCGAATACACAGACAGCAATCGGCGCAGGCTTTTTCCAAAATAAATATGTACTCGGCGCCGTTGTGATAGGTTTTCTCTTATACGGTATGACGACATTGCCATTTGCAAGAGAAATCTTCAATATCCCACCAGAATTTGGTTTCCGGGAGTTCGCGATCAGTATCGGACTTTCCATTATAGCCCTAATAGCAATGGAGATTGCGAAAGTTATTCAAACACGGCTAGAAAAGACCTTGTAAGCGGCAGTGAGGAAAATTCCTTACTGCTTTTTTTGTGCTTTAAAAATTATAAAATAATGGGATCCTAAACGGGCACATTCATCTTTATTATGAATAATTTACAGTTTATTTGTAAAGCTATGATTGTAACTATTTTAGGAGGTGTTGACAATGCATACTTTACGAAAAATTGCATTGGCACTTGTAATCATTGGAGCGATTAACTGGGGACTTATTGCTTTATTCCAATTTGACCTCGTTGCAAGCATCTTTGGCGGACAGGCCGCGGGTCTTTCTCGACTTGTGTATGGACTTGTCGGTTTAAGCGGATTAATTTGTCTAAGCTTTTTCTTTGATCCAGAAACCGATACAGATATGGATCGCGGCGTCCAGGCAACGAACCAGGCGACATTCGGAACGGAATTTGCCGATGACTTTGACCCAGAGTATCGTAGAGAACGAGCAAACGAAAACCCACCACGAGACAGAGATGATCTGTAAATGTAAAATAACCCACTTCAAATAGAAGGGGTTATTTTATTGTTGACAAGAATGTTTACAGCTGTTATTATCTACATATAATGAATTAAAAATACTTTAATTAATATAAACTGAATTTGTGGAGGGTAATGAATGAATCATTTAAAAGGAATTCACCACGTAACCGCGATTACAAGTAGTGCCGAGAAGAACTATGAGTTTTTTACGTATGTGTTAGGAATGCGCCTTGTGAAGAAAACAGTGAACCAGGACGATATTCAAACGTATCATTTATTTTTCGCCGATGATGAAGGAAATGCTGGAACAGATATGACATTCTTTGATTTTCCAGGTATACCTAAAGGGGTGCATGGGACCGATGAGATTTATAAAACATCTTTCCGCGTGCCAAGTGATGCAGCCCTGGATTACTGGGTAAAACGCTTTGACCGTCTTGAAGTGAAACATACTGGAATTAAAGAACGATTTGGTAAGAAGACGATCTCATTTGTTGATTTTGATGATCAGAACTACCAGCTTATTTCAGATGAAAATAATGAAGGAATTGCTTCCGGTATTCCATGGCAGAATGGCCCTATCCCGTTAGAGTATGCGATTACTGGCCTTGGACCAATTTTTATCCGCGTGAGCCAGTTCGATTATTTTAAAGAAATGCTGGAAAAGGTCTTGCTTTTTAAAGAGATTGCAGAAGAGGATGGCGCGCACTTATTTGAAGTCGGCGAGGGTGGAAATGGTGCCCAAGTGATAGTGGAGAAAAACGTAGTAATGCCGCCGCACCGTCAAGGTTTCGGTACCGTTCACCATGCAGCTTTCCGAGTAGAGGACCGCTCTGTTCTTGATGAGTGGATAGACCGGATGGATAGCTTTGGTTTCCCAACGTCCGGGTTTGTTGATCGCTTCTTCTTTGGTTCCTTGTATGCACGGGTAGCTCCACAGATTCTCTTTGAATTTGCAACGGATGGTCCGGGATTCATGGGGGATGAGCCTTACGAAACACTAGGCGAGAAGCTATCCTTGCCACCGTTCTTAGAGCCGAAACGCGAACAGATCGAAAAGATGGTCCGTCCGATTGATACGGTGAGAAGTACAAAGAAAATTGAAAAGGAATATTAGGAATGAGACCGTGATAGACTGGATAATAAACAAGATTTATTCAATCTTTACTTATTCTTTTCCATTAAGTTGGGGTATTCTAATATTAGAAATTGAATAAATTAAAAATGACAGAAGATGTGCTACTACCTTCTGTCTATCCAATAGCTAGGTTCCCTGCAAGGGCGACTGGCAGCAAATAATCCACTCGAGCGACCAACTCAAGGGTGGATTATTTTTTGGTTAAAAGCTAAAAGTACATCACAACCCCGCATATTACTGTAATTAGAAGAATCCATTTTGAAAAAAGATTAATCAAAATGGATTCTTCACTTTTAGATATAGCAAGACTTTTTATAATAAAGAGATTGATTATTTTAAGGCTCTCTTATTCATAAGGTTATAAATTAAATCTTTCTGAAATAATCTTAGCTACTTCCATAGGACTCAAATTAGTATTATCAATTCTTATGTGATTTTCCTTTTTAATTTCACCTTTTTTGGAATTCAATCTGTATTTTTTCATTGTCTCCTTTATTTCCTTTTCTGACCAATCAACATTTCTTTTTGTAGGCTTATGTTCCAGACGATGTGGACTTTTATTTCGTTCCACTCTTTCGTCAAGATTGGCTTCTAATTCTACAAAATAAATACTTGCCTCCTTGGATTCAAAAATTTCACATATATTATCTACATAATCCCAATCATCTTGTTGGTCAAATGCCCATACATAGGTGAATATTAAGCCTTTTTGTTTACTCTCAGCTACTGCCTTAAATATTTCCGTCCTAAATAGAGTTGATAATCTCCACATTTCTGGACTAAAACCGAAAAATGGTTCAAGTAATTCGATGGTCATATGGTTATGAAATAATTTCAATTCGGTTATCTTTTCTAATTCCTGCCCTACTGTCATTTTTCCAACAGCCTGAGGTCCAAATATAAGTACGAATTTCATTGATTTCCTCCTTTTCTTTTGAAACAAACCTGCCCCATTATTACATTAAATGAAAAGAGCGTTAACCCTTCTTTGATTGACGCGCCCTATAGTTGAATAGCTATCCCAATGACTCTCAAGAAACTATATGCCAATGAAAATTATTATTACGAAATTAACAATAGGGAATTAGAACGCAAGAAAAGAGAAGAAATTAAATCCCTTGAAGTGTTAATGTTTTAATTGAAAGAGGGGATATTTATGGGAAAGCGTTCTATTGGTTTATATGAAGGTATAGCATTGTATATTGCTGCAATACTTGGATCGGGTGTTCTATTTATATCATCGGTTACAGCTTCTATTGCAGGTCCTGCATCCATATTGTCTTGGATAATTGTAATTCTTGCTAATCTTCCACTCGCCTACACATTTGCTTGTCTAGCACGTGAATACCCAGATGCTGGGGGTGCTGCAACTTTTGTAAGGAAATCATTTGGATTTCATTCCGGAAATATTGTAGGTTGGTTTTACTTTGTCACTGCTGCAGTTGGACAAACGATTGTATCTTTAACTGGGGCATTTTACATTAGTCAAGCATTTGGATTTTCTGATCTAGCAAGAACTTTAATTGCATTGATCATTTTAGTAATTGCAGGTACAGCAAATTATAACGGAATTAAGGTTAGTGGTAAAGTTGCGTTAATCATAAGTGGTTGTTTACTATTAATGCTTACAATTACCATCATAATTTCAATACCGAGCATCAGATTGGAAAATTTTACTCCCTTTGCCTCTAATGGATGGTACTCAATTGGAACAGCAATAACAGCAATATTTTGGGCATTTTTTGGATGGGAAGCTATTTGTAATCTTGCTAATCACTTTAAAGATCCAGATAAAAATATTGTTAATAGTACCATTATTAGTGTAATAATTATAGGGATATTATTTTTAGCGCTAAGTTTTGTAACAATCGGAACCGGGACATACGGAAGTATTGAGAGTAATCTTTCACCAATTGGCGTTATAATGGAGGAAGCACTAGGAGTAGGTGCACAAATTGTGACCGCTATTTCGGCATTTTTCATATGTATAGGAACTTCAAATGCGTTTGTAGCAAGCCTAGCGCAACTCGGATACTCTTTGAGTAGAGATGGTGCGTTTCCAAAAAAATTATCACATATGCATCCAACTAAACAAGTCCCAAGACGTATGGTTGTTTTTGTAATTGGTTTTGCAGGTATCGGAGTTATTATTACAGAATACTTGACAATGACATTTAACGATATTTTATTTATTCCGACTTCGTTAGGAGTGTTAGTGTATATTTTTTCTATGGCTGCTGGTGTTAAACTTTTTAAAAATAAAACCTTACCCTGGTGGTCTTCTTTATTTTCACTAATCTTTTGTATCCTTGTATTACCGTTTTTTCAATTATACATCTTTGTCCCTATAATCATTACCGCTTTATATGTTATCTATATGACATTTCAAAAAAGGTTTCTATCCTTGAAGAAAGCAAGTTAGTCAATGAAAATTAAAGTTAACATAATGGTTTATTGGTGATATGTAAAGCTTACCTGGCGGTATTAGCTAATAGAAACTTTCCTGGCGGTATTAGCTAATAGAAACTTTATCAATTGGAGAGAATTTAATCCATGAAATCAAATAATCTATTTTCATTCGAAGTAAAGTGGAAAGCAATAGTTACATGCGACAAAAGATATGATGGTAAGTTTTTTTATGCCGTAAAGACAACTGGTATTTTTTGTCGACCATCTTGTAAATCCAAAACCCCTAACTATGAAAATATATGTTTTTTTAAAAATGCTATGGAAGCTCTACAACAAGGATTTCGACCATGTAAAAGATGTCGACCTGAGCTTTTTATTGACATTTATGACCCTCAACAAGAAGTAGTGGAGAAAACAAAATTTTATTTAGAAAAGAACTATGAAAAAAAAGTCACCTTGAACAACCTTGCTGTCAAAATTGGCGTAAGCCCCTATCATTTAAGTCGAATATTCAAAGAAAATTTAGGTAGCACGCCACACAAATACCTTGAAAATATAAGAATTCATAAAGCCAAGAGTTTATTATTGAATACAGATCATAACATCATGGAAATATGCTTTCAGATAGGGTACAAGAATCTTTCTAGTTTCTACAAACACTTTAAAAAAATATGTGGCTGCTCACCTCACCAATTTAGAATTAACAATAAGAAGGTAAATTAAGAGACCATGTAGAAATTTATGTACAATAAGCAGTTTCTTATTGAACAATCCTGTCCTTAAATCACATATAAAGTCATTCGAATAAAAAAACTCGAATGAGCATCATGCACGCTGATTCGAGTTTTATTACATTTTTATCACGTATTAACGGTCTGTAATACCCCCACCTCTAAACATGAGGGAAGCCCAACATGTGAGGGTGGGGATATACAGTCCGTAAATACCTGATTCTGTTCAACTAACATTCAGTGGGGAGGTAAGGAATTCTCCACTGAATGTTAGTTTCACTTTATAAGTTTTTAATCGCGTCTTCAATCGACTGTTTACCCGAAATGATATCAAAGGACGTGTTTTCGGTGTTTTTATTTTTTAAGCTCGCGATTACCGTTTTCGCAACATCTTCTCGCGCAATTGCACCATATTCCTTCAAGTCACCTGCTTGAATTTTTCCAGTGCCTGCTTCGTTCTCTAGCCTTCCCGGGCGAATAATCGTATGCTTCAATTTACTATCCAAGAGGAAGCGGTCAGCATAATGCTTCGCTGCCATATAATGTTTGATTGGACTTTCCGCCCAAGCTTCACGATTCTGTGCCTGGAATGCGCTGACCATAATGAAACGTTCAACACCAGCATTTTCAGCAGCTTCAACTGCTTTCACTGCGCCGTCGAGGTCAACGAGAATTGTTTTATCAGCTCCTGTATGACCGCCTGATCCTGCTGTGAAGATAACAGTGTCTGCTCCGTCTATTGCTTTCTCTAAATCAGCAACCGAACCTTCTAAGTTTGCCAGTACTGCATCTGTACCATTTGCTGTCAACTCATCTAGCTGTTCTTCTTTACGTACCATTGCCGTTAAGGAAATATCAGCTTCGTCTTTCGCGAGCTGGATGATATGTTTTCCTATTTGACCATTTGCTCCAATCAACAACACGTTCATGAATTCTTCCCCTTTCTAATGAGAAACTATAAAATAAAAATGCCGTGATAACTTAGCTAACCAGGTCTAGCCACGTCCGCTCTGCGCCCAGCAACTATCAAACTTCACACTCCTCCAATCGATAAGTCAACATCAACTCACTATCGTTCGCTGTGTTTCCTTTATCTCATTCCGGAGTGCTCCAGTTTGTACGTTGCTAAACGGGCGCTTCCGCCTTTGTTCTTTTATTACTTTGTTTTATTTTTGCAAAATGATGAAAAGAATTCAAGCTATTGATTTGGAGTGTTCGAAAAACCACAGGAATGCGGCGATCAAACTGACAGTAAGCTTGAAGATGAAACGTATGATCTCACTCCTCTAAAGTATGGTTTACCCTTAATATAGCGTGAGATTTATTAACATTAGTGACGTTTGTTCAACCATAATACGCCAGACTTCGCTAAGCGGGGAAGGAGCCCGGTCATTGGCATTGTCATCATATTACCGAAACCATCCGATTTCCCGAGGGATCCAAGTGTGCCTCTTAACTTGATTGGGCGTGGTTTTCTCGGAGTTTTGCCGCGTAATAGTGCGAGTAAGATTTCAGCAAGCTGTTCTCCTTGGGCCCCTGCAAGCTGGGCGCTTGGCGAAAGCTCGGACGCGGCACAGTCACCAAGGACGAAAATATTTTGTTGCTCTGGTACTTGATAATATTCATTAACGATGATCTTTTCATGCATGTCTTTTTTGAATGGCAGTTCACGGACAAGATAGACAGGTCTTACACCAGCGGTCCAAATAGTGACATCATTCAAGTAACAGACACCATTATTGCACACACCGTCTTTTTCTACGTATTCAACATTGGAGTGATGAATGACATCGACATCATTGGCAATGAACCATCTTTCTACATGATTTTGGATTTTCTCATCAAATGCTTTCAAAACAGTCGGTCCCCGGTCGAGCAGACGAATGTTCAAGTCCGGCCGGCTTTCGCGGATTTCAGAAGCTACTTCAATTCCGCTCAAACCAGCTCCTACAACAGTAACCTTACCGTAAGCATTCAAGTTACCGACCGCGACGCCTGTATGTCTTGCCTTAGAAAAGGTCTGAACACTTTCTGTATATTCGATGGCCCCTTTAACGCCGTGATAATTGTCTTCGCAACCGAGTCCAATTACCAAGTAATCAAAGTGAAGTGTATCTTCTGGGTCTTCGAATATGATTTTGTTATTTTCTGTATCAATTTTTGTAACTTCTTTAAACATATACTGGACCCGCTTGTCCTCCGGGAATTCCACACGTACTTCTGAATCAGCGACCGTTCCGGCTGCAATAGTATAGAATTCAGTTTTTAAGGAACGAAATGGGTTCCGGTCAATCAATGTAATCTCTATATCGTCTGGAAGATAATTTTCTAGCAATCCGGAGAGCACTTTAATCCCGCCGTAACCCCCGCCTAGTATTACTAGCCTCTTCATGAAATAACCCCCTCAAGTTTGTTCGCATCACGATTTATCTCCCAATCTATCACTGTGTAACTCGCTGTAAGCCCTCCCAACTTCAAACGCTAGTTAACTCGTTAATACGAAAGGGGAGACCTAACAACCAGTAACGGACCGATTGGCTTAGATCATTCAGCAGGGGAGAAAAGCTCGCACCACTGAATGAAGTTCCACTTTATAGATTACCAAAGTTAAGTAAATTCCGCTACTAACGGCCTCAGTCGTTAAAACATGTGAAAGGGCAACCAAATAGATATATGATATACTAAAGGTAGTTTTTCAATGTGTGGAAGAGTAATTATACAAGGGGGAAAAGTGATGGTGCAGGAAAGAATTGCGATCCAAGATGAATATGCAGATGAGTTTGCTTGGTGTTATGGGTGTGGCAGATTAAATGAAGCGGGGCATCATTTCCGGACGTTTTGGCAAGGGGAGAAGACGAGGACAGAATATCAGCCGAAAGACGAACATAAGGCAATACCAGGTTTTGTCTATGGTGGTGTGCTTGCATCGCTTGTTGATTGTCATGGAACAGGGTCGGCAGCATTGGCCTTGCACCGGAAAAATGGTCACGAACCGGGGAACGGGGCAGAACCTCCAAGATTTGTGACAGCATCGCTCCATCTGGATTTTATGAAACCGACTCCACAAGGTGTACCTTTGACAGCGATTGGGACGGTAGAAGAAGTTCATCCGAAGAAGTGGAAAGTACATGCTGAGGTCTTTGCCGGTGAGGAATGTGTTGTTAAAGGGGAAGTTGTCGCAGTCGTCATGCCGAAAACTTTCCAGAATGCATAGTAAGTATAAAGCTTTAAACGAATGATGAGGTGGAACATGAAGATGTTGAATTTAGATTCCTTATTGGATGTCATGGGCGAACTTTTTTCTGATGAAGTATCCATCGCAGTCTCGGATACGAAGGAATATATTTATTATCGCAGGAGTAAACGAATCGATTTAAAAATTACGCCAGGAGATCCAATTAAGGAAGGAACGATCGCATATCAAGCTATTGCAACGAAGCAAAAATCCTCCGAGTTCATCGACCGTTCTGTATTCGGTGTGCCTTATCATGGAATGGCTGTACCTTATTTTGAAGGAAAAGAAGTGGCTGGTTGTGTGACGGCTATTTATCCAGCATTCACCGATGGGAAATCGGTCGTGACGGTGCGGACGGAAGATGGCTGGAAACCGATTCCTTTTCAGGAAGTGCAGTTTTTAGAAGCGAAAGATAGGAAAACCCACGTCATCGCTGAACATGATTATGGGACACATAAGAACACCCTTCAGGAATTTGAATATTTATTACCTCGGGATATATTTGTACGTTGCCATCGTTCTTTTATCGTGAATGTACACCATATTAAAGAAATTTTCCCTGACACGCATTCGACTTTATTATTATCGATGATCGGCGGGGAGAAGATTCCAGTAAGTCAATCCTATTCTAGTTATTTCCGAAAATTGTTAGGGTTTTAATGCAAAAAATTCATGGTTTGTTCACAATTAGGCTTGTTTTAATCAAATAAATATGAAGTCTATCCCGGAAATCCAATTTCCCCCTACTTCTCTTGTAAAATTATTTGTAAGAGATCTTTTTAGAGAAGGGGGAAATTTTCATGCGGGAAAGATTAAAGCGCATACATCTTACGGATCTTCATGATCGCGTTACTTCTGCGCAAGTTGCGGCATCATGGATTGAAGATGGAATGACACTAGGCTTGAGTGGTTTTACGCGGGCAGGCGATGCGAAAGCAGTACCGAGAGCATTAGTGGAGCGAGCGAAAGATGGCGAGGACATAAAAGTAAACGTATACACGGGAGCCTCCCTCGGCTCTGATATTGATAAGATGATGGCAGAAGCGGGCATTGTGAACAAACGAGTTCCTTTCCAGGCTGATTCAGCAATGCGTAAAGCAATTAACTCAGGAGACCATTTGTTTGCCGACCAGCACTTGTCTCATACTGCTGAACTCTTGCGTTCGGGTGTAATTGAAGTCGATTACGCAATCATCGAAGGCGTATCGATAACGGAAGATGGATTACTGATCCCAAGTACATCCGTTGGGAACAACCTAGCTTTTGTTGAAGCGGCGGACCATTTGATAATTGAAATCAATACAGCTCAACCGGAAAGTCTTGAGGGAGTACACGACTTGTACAGTCCGGAAGTGCAAGGGAAAAGACAGCCGATTCCATTAACGAAAGTAGACGATCGTCTCGGAGATATCGGAATTCCATTAGATATAGATAAAATTAAAGGAATTGTCTTTACAGAGCAGTTGGACTATCCATCGACTATTTTACCGCCGGATGAAGAAACGCAGCAAATTGCAGATCACTTGCTTGATTTCCTAAGGGAAGAAATCGAGGATGGGCGCTTAACGAAAAAACTTATGCCATTGCAGTCGGGTATTGGAACGGTAGCGAACGCAGTATTGCATGGGATGCTGGAGTCGGAATTTGAAAATCTTGAAGTCTATTCCGAAGTATTGCAGGACGCTGTATTTGACTTAATCGATGCGGGGAAAGTCGATTTTGCTTCTGCCTGCTCCATTACTTTATCGGAAGAAAAGATGGAAACTGTCTTCGGTGACTTTGAGAAATACCGGGATAAGCTTGTCATCCGCCCACAGGAAATTTCCAACCAGCCAGAGCTTATCCGTCGACTAGGTCTCCTATCGATTAATACAGCACTTGAGCTAGATATTTATGGAAACGTGAACTCGACACATGTTACCGGAACGAAAATGATGAACGGTATCGGTGGATCAGGAGATTTCGCTCGTAATGCAAGACTTGCAATTTTTGTTACGAAGTCAATTGCAAAAAATGGCGACATCTCTAGTGTTGTGCCATTCGTATCACACGTTGATCATACGGAACATGATGTAGATGTTATTGTAACGGAGCAAGGGTATGTTGACTTACGGGGACTCGCACCAAGAGAACGAGTTCCACTCATTATTGAAAACTGTGCCCATCCGATGTATCGGGAACAGCTTTGGGCATATTACCAGGAAGCACTTGGACGCGGAGGGCAGACACCGCATGTCCTTGAGAAAGCACTCTCCTGGCATACAAACTTTATGAAAAACGGAACAATGAGAGAACGTGTTGTAGAAAAAGTAGAGGGTTAGGTTTCAAACAAAAAGGGGTTAATTATATAAAAAGGCGGAAGCGCCCGGTTAGCAACGTACAAACTGGAGCACTCCGAAATGAGATAAAGGAAACACAACGAACGCAGTGAGTTGATGTTGACTTATCGATTGGAGGAGTGTGAAGTTTGATAGTTGCTGGGCGCTGGAGCCAGACGTCGTTAAAGAAAGGCATATATGCTTCGGGCAGGAAGCGTATATGCCTTTTTACGTTGTTGCATTTATGAATTAGGACAAATGCACTGACTCTAGTCTCGTTTATTTTCTAATGAGCTGAAGGAAGTGCATGAGTATTCTTGCAGTTAGTCCCCAGATTACTTTGCCGTTATATTGATAGAAGATTTCATTGATATGGTTTGCGCTCCATTTATAGTCTTTGCCACCGACAATGCGGTCGAATGGGAAATTATCTTCTGGCGTCACGTGGACACGGACTTTATAAATTTCCGGCTCCGTTTCTAGAAAGAAATTGAGCGGGACGGTGAATACTTCAGCGACTTCAGCTTCGTTTGGAACGATTGTTTCCGAGTGAAGCAAGGTTCCTACAAAGGGATAAATGATGCGGCCACTGTCATTAACGATATAATCAAGAGGGGTCAACCCTTCAATATTCTTAGCGCTAATCCCCAACTCTTCCGTTGTTTCCCGGATTGCTGCATGCTTCGGGCTTGGATCTTGCGGGTCGATCCTCCCACCAGGGAAACAGACATCTCCAGGCTGACTCCGCATATGCATCGCCCTTACTTCAAATAGGATATGGGTTTCATTCTGAATGGTTGTGAGGGGGAGAAGTACGGCAGATTGTCTATAATGTTGTTCGCCCATAACCCGGGGTGTTCTATTTTCTAATTTAGCAAGTATTTTAGATGCATCCATTACGTCACCTCCGTGCATGTTTCGCTTGATTACTATTATACATGAAAATATGGAAATATTCTTTTGTCTGCTTGTGCAAAAGCGTACATTAGCTCATGTTCTTTTTCAAGCGCAAATTTCTATGCTAAAATAATAGGCATAATACACCCATAGAACTGAGGGATAAAATGAAGCGACTATACGAAGGTAAGACGAAAGATGTCTATGAACTTGATAATGGTAATTATTTATTGAAATTTAAAGATGATGTGACAGGGGATGCTGGTGTTTTTGACCCGGGTGCGAATACGGTTGGGATGACAATGGAAGGCGCAGGTCAGGCTGGGCTGAAGCTTACCACATTATTTTTCGAAATACTTAAGGAGAGAAATATTCCAACTCATTTTATTGCTAGTGATTTAGATAGGACAACGATGACCGTTGTACCGGCAGATGCTTTCGGTGATGGTTTGGAAGTTATTTGCCGCTACCGGGCAGCTGGCAGTTTCCTCCGTCGCTATGGCAAATACGTGGAGGAAGGGCAAGAACTAGAGAAGTTTGTGGAGGTTACGCTGAAAGATGACGAGCGTAATGACCCACCAATCAGCAGGGACGCACTTAGCATGCTCGGTATTCTTTCCGGCGGGGATTATGTGACGTTAAAACAATTAACTATTGATATTTCCGATATTATTAAGGAAGAACTCGCTCGGAAAAATATTGAGCTCTACGATATTAAACTTGAATTCGGCCGTGATAAAGAAGGGAATATTATCTTAATCGACGAAATCTCCGGCGGCAACATGCGTGTCTACCGTGATGGCAAAGCAATCGACCCAATTGAACTCGCGAATATCATGACCATAGAATAAAAAAATACCCGGAACCTTGCATTGCTGCTCGTTCCGGGTATTTTTGTTTGTTGTATAGGAAACGTTTAAATTAAATGCTGTGCTAACTTAGGTATCCAGGGTTAGCCACGTCCGGCGCAAGCGCCCGCTAAACTTACTGTAAGGGCGCTTTCTCCTTTATTCTTGGTTACCCTAATGCTTCTCAACTTTCACATTCGGTTCATCTTTGATTTCCCCTATTGCTAGGTCGTCTGTTATATGGAGTTGGCGAGTTTTACCATGCTTTGTTACAAATTTAAAGATCCCATTGTTAAAGTCTGTGCCGATTTCTTTATAAAAGATTCCTTCATATAAGTTTTCTCTCGCCCTTGTGAAGGTAATCCGGTAATCGTCCCCGTCTTTGATTAAAAATGCACGAACGCCTTTTTCAAAATCCGTATCGGTATCGCTCTTTAGGGAACGGTCGACGGATACGATATGCACATCGACAAATGTTATTTCTTTCAAAATTGAATTGACGAAGGAACCTTTTGTAATTTCTTCCCAGCGGCTCTGTGGTGTCTGCCCGACAACAATTTGCGTGATGTTCCGGCTATGGGCGACTTCAGCTATTGCTTTTGCAACCGGGCGTTTTTCGTTATCGCGCAAGATGAATTCTTCGATACCAAGCTGATCGCATAACTCTTCCCAAGCCTCCACATAATTCGATCGTTCCGCATCGAAGTCGTCGTATGGCAGCGGGTCTACTGTCAGCACATATAATGGGCAATTCATAATTTGAGAAAGTTTATGTCCTCTCCGGATTAATCGCTCACCATTTGGCCCATAGTAAACACAGACTAAAATCCTTTCATCCATACGGCCTTTAATATTTTTCATGATGGCAAAATTCACCTCTTTATCCTAATTACTCTGCTGCTTAATTCACTTTGTTTGATGAAACTGTATCATTTTAACATGTATTCTAATGTTCGTGAAGACCTAATCGGAAAAATTTACTTCATGTTATAAGTATGTGGAAAGGGGAAAAATAGTAATACACAAATTTATTTTTAGGCCTCGCCAGTCTTCTGAAGTGCAAGCAGTTTAATATTCATGTATAATTAATACTTGTAATATCAATTCCACATAGGTTTTACTACAAAATCACATAATATTTTATAACATACTATTCAACATTCTTTGTTTCCGAATGGTTTGTTGCCCCTTAATTATCATACGCTTAACTTATTAAGTCAAGGTATCATGAAATAACTTCATATATACAACAACACCGGCATGTTTCTTGAAGAAATCCTGTATGTTTTATGCAGTCGACAAGTGACTTTTGATTGGAGGTTTGATTTTGGGAACTTTGAATTTCGTCGTACTTATACCCTTTTTAGCTGCAATGCTTATCCCGCTTTTCTATAAAAAAGGAACGCGGCTACATATCGGATTATTACCGATGATTGTTGCTGTATCATTATTTAGCTATCTTTTGTTTTATATACCTCAGATTGCAAACGGTAAGACTTTTTTGCACACCATTTCATGGATTCCTTCCTATGGAATTAACTTTACCGCTTATTTGGATGGGCTTAGCTTAATTTTAGCTTTACTTATTACGGGTATTGGAACACTTGTGATCCTATACTCGATTTACTATTTGTCTGAAAATGAACAGCTGGGACATTTTTATACGTATTTAATGTTGTTTATGGGTGCGATGCTTGGGGTCGTCCTATCTGACAACATGATGGTGCTTTATGTGTTCTGGGAGCTGACAAGTATTTCTTCTTTCCTCTTAATTGCATTCTGGTATCAGCGGAAGCGTTCCAGGGAAGGAGCGCAGAAATCATTACTTATCACGGTAAGTGGCGGTTTTGGTATGCTTATCGGATTTTTAATGATCTATACAATGACTGGAACGCTGAGTGTGCGGGAAGTTATTCAGATCATGCCGGAGATGACGGGGCACGGCTTGTTTGTGCCGGCCATGTTGCTCGTCCTCTTTGGGGCGTTTACAAAGTCTGCTCAATTCCCATTCCATATTTGGTTGCCGGATGCGATGGAAGCGCCGACGCCGGTCAGCGCGTATTTACACTCTGCGACAATGGTAAAGGCCGGAATTTATTTGGTTGCCCGTTTTACACCAGTATTTGGTGGTGAGGGGATATGGTTCTGGATTGTGACTGGAGTAGGGTTGTTTACGCTGTTTTGGGGTTCATTTCAGGCTGTGCGGCAAACAGATCTTAAGGCTCTTCTTGCTTTTTCTACGATTAGTCAGCTTGGGATGATTATGAGTATGTTCGGAATGGGCTCCGTTGCCCTTCACTTCGGTTATTCTACAGAATCTGTCTTTTACTCGCAAGCAACCTTCGCCGCATTGTTCCATCTTGTGAACCACTCCACCTTTAAGGGTGCATTATTCATGGCAGTTGGAATTGTGGACCATGAAGTAGGGACAAGGGATATCAGAAGACTCGGAGGTTTGGCGACAATTATGCCGATTACGTTTACCGTGTCTTTGATTGGAAGTTTTTCCATGGCTGGTTTACCTCCATTCAATGGTTTTCTAAGTAAGGAAATGTTCTTCCAAGCAGCCGTTGATATTACCGAGCTTGGTATATTTCATATGGATACAATCGGTAATTTGATTCCGATAGTAGCATGGGTGGCAAGTATTTTCACTTTTGTGTACAGCATGATTATCGTATTTCAGACTTTTCTTGGACCATATAAGGAAGAAAGGCTGGAACGACCGGCAAATGAAGGACCTGGCGGTATGCTGATTTCTCCTGTTATTTTGGCAGGACTCGTCGTGCTTATTTTCCTCATGCCGAACATGCTTGGAAATTATATTATCCGTCCAGCGGTGGAAAGTGTGTTCCCGACCCTTGTAACAGAAATGAATTTAGGTGTAGAAATATCGGCTTGGCATGGGCTTAATACAGCACTTTGGATGACAATTGGTGTCGTCGTGCTCGGTATCTTGCTCTATTCCTTCCCAAGAGCTTGGCGCTGGATCTATGCGATTTTCCCGATAGGCTGGTCGCTGAATACATTGTATAACTTCACACTGGAGCAAAGTGTTAAATCGTCCAGGAAGTTTACGAACAGTTATATGACAGGTCTTTTACGTCATTATTTAATGTATATTTATTTATTCTTTATCCTGCTCGTGGCAGGAGCCTTTGTCTTGACGGGATCATATGACTTTACGATCTCAGGTAATGCGGAGATATCAATTTTTGAATGGATCATTGCACTGACGCTGATTATTGCGGCTATTTCCATTCTGTTTGCAAAATCCCGGCTCACTGCTATTCTCCTAAATAGTGTTTTGGGTTACGGAGTTGCGCTGTTATTCGTTATCTTCCGAGCGCCCGACCTTGCACTAACGCAAATGGTCATTGAGACGGTAACAACCGTTCTCTTCCTTGTTGCTTATTATTTCTTACCGGAATGGAAGAAGGAAAACGAACCACGGAGAATAAATCTGTCGAAATTGCTTATATCAATAGGTTTTGGTGCATCGTTTACTGCCGTGGCTTTGGCAGTTCAAAATAATCGTTTGTTTGACCGGATTTCGACATACTTCGAGAACTCTTATGAACTTGCAGGCGGACGCAACATCGTGAATACGATTCTAAGTGACTTCCGTGGGTTTGATACGATGCTTGAAGTTGTTGTGCTCCTCATTGCCGGAATTGGAGTGTACTCCATTATTAAACTGAAGGCAGGAAATCGGGGGGATAAGTTTGAAAATCAATAATGTCATTTTGCGTACCGTTACGAAGCTTGCTGTATTTATTATCCTGACCTTGGCTGTTTACCTGTTTTTCGCGGGGCATAACAGTCCGGGCGGTGGATTTATTGCCGGACTTGCCCTTTCAGCTGCGTTTGTACTGCTGCTTCTCGTAACTGATATTGAAACGATCAAGAAGGGTATTCCGCTCGATTTCAAAAAGGTTGCTGCATTTGGAGCATTTCTAGCAGTTGGGACGGGCTTTGGTGCATTTGTATTTGATGTGCCATTTCTTACTCAAAGCTTCGGTAATTTTGTAGTACCTTTTTTCGGGGAAATTGAACTAAGTACTGTGACGATATTTGAAGCTGGTGTATCGTTCGCGGTAGTTGGGGTTGTAATTACGATTATCTTAAGTATTAGTGAGGATGTGTAGGCTATGGAAACATTGATGATCATCCTAACCGGCGTTTTGGTCACGATTGCGACTTATCTCGTCTTATCGAAAAGTGTGATTCGTGTCATTCTCGGAACGGCCGTCTATTCCCACGCCGCACATTTATTAATCATTACGATGGGCGGACTGAAGAAGGGGAATGTGCCGATTTTGGGAGATGACGACGTTAGTACATTTGTTGATCCGCTCCCGCAAGCGTTGATTCTAACATCAATTGTAATCAGCTTTGCGGTGACGGCCCTTGTGCTTGTACTTGCATACCGTGCTTATCAAACGCTTGGAACGGACAATATGGAAGAATTGCGAGGTAGGAAGTATGAATAATATTATTGTACTGCCGATGGCTCTTCCAATTATGCTTGGCATTATTCTGATCTTTTTAAGACCATATATAAAAACACAGCGGGTATTAACCGTCCTAGGATTGCTCGTGACAATCGGAATAAGTATCTATATGTTGCAGTGGATTCAGACGGACGGCATCATCCGACTCGATTTTGGGGGATGGGAGCCGCCATTTGGAATTCTGTTTGTAGCAGACTCTTTTGCAGTCATTCTTGTGACCGTCGCAAGTATCGTGACATTAATTTGTTTAATTTATGCTTTTTCTTCAATTGGCGAGAAAATAGAGTATATGTATTTCTACTCCTTTGTTAACTTCCTCCTCGCAGGTGTTAACGGATCCTTTTTAACAGGCGATATTTTCAACCTCTATGTAAACTTTGAAATTATGCTACTCGCTTCTTATGTATTAATCGTCCTCGGCGGAAAACGAATGCAGCTAAGAGAATCGCTTAAATATGTCGTTATTAATATTATTTCTTCCTGGTTTTTCCTCGTGGCTATCGCATATTTGTATGCACAGCTTGGAACCTTGAATATGGCGCATATTTCAGTATTAATCAGTGAATCTGGACAGACACCATTACTGACAGTGACGAGTCTTGTATTCCTGATTGTTTTCGCTTTGAAATCCGGATTGCTTCTGTACTTCTGGTTACCAGGTTCATACAGTGCCCCACCAACTGCTGTTGCAGCTTTGTTCGGAGGATTGCTGACAAAGGTAGGAATATACGTCATGATCCGTGTGTTCACGTTGATCTTTTACCATGAACCGCAAATTACCCATACGATCATCGGGATTTTAGCTGGTTTGACACTCATTATGGGGAGTATTGGAGCGATTGCTTATAAAGATATCCGGCAAATTGTCGCTTATAACGTCATTATTGCGGTTGGATTTATCTTAGTGGGGCTTGCCGTCATGACACAGGAAGCACTGGAAGGTGCGGTTTATTATCTGATGCATGACATGGTCGCAAAATCCCTGCTCTTCCTGCTTGCTGGGACTATGATTACCGTGACAGGAGAGAAGCGGCTTGATAACATGAGTGGTTTAATCCGTAACTATCCTGTATTCGGTTGGATGTTCTTTATCGTTATGCTATCTTTAGCCGGGGTACCGCCGCTGAGCGGTTTTATCGGAAAAGTACTTGTTGGTCAAGGGGCAGTTGAAGCGGGCTCTTATATTCTGCTCGCGCTCGGCTTTATTTCCAGTATCTTTGTCCTTTATTCCCTCTTAAGAGTTTTCTTGAATAGCTTTTGGGGAGAGACAATCATCAGTTTTGATGACGAGGTACCGATGAAGAAGGGCTGGATGGTTTCATTTGGCTTGTTCACAGCACTTATGTTTACTTTTGGACTCGGAGCAGAGTACTTCGCTCCCTTCGTAGCCGATGCAGCCAATACACTGCTCAACCCACAAATTTACATTGATGCTGTATTGGAGTAATTAATCTGCTGCTCGTTAGGAAGCAACAATGAGCAGCAGTCAAAAGAGGAGCTGACTATGGATGCCAGCACAATTTTTTCTAAACGTATTTATTGCTATATTATGGGTATTTATTAGTGATGAACCCGAACTGCAATTCACAACATTCGTGTTCGGATATATTGTCGGAATCGGAATCGTCTTCTTGATGCACCGACTATTCGGCGAGCGATTCTATCTCGCCCGTCCGTGGGCTTTATTCAAATTACTACTCATCTTTATCCGTGAGACATTCTCATCCAGCATTTGGGTATTGAAACATATATTAAGCCCGAAAGTAACCTATAAACCTGGCATATTTAAATATGAGACGCAAATGCGGGGAGAATGGGAAATCACTGCGATTTCATTACTCCTAACATTGACGCCGGGTTCAGTGGTCATGGAAGTAGCACCTGAAGAGGATTACTTATATATCCATGGGATGGATCTCGAGGAATCGAAAGAAATGTTGCTCAAATCCTTGCATACTTTCGAAAAAGCAATTATGGAGGTGACGCGCTAATGATTAACACATTACTCGTTACGTCGCTCATTCTGTTCGGGGTGGCGATTGCCATTACACTCATCCGGATTATTATCGGACCGAGCTTACCGGACCGCGTCCTTTCCCTTGATATGATTGGTGTTCAAATCATTTCATCACTGGCGATTATTTCAATACTCCTTGATACTCGTGCTTTCTTAGAAGTGATACTCGTGCTTGCTATCCTTGCGTTCATTAGTACGATTTCCTTCACGAAGTATATAGAGAGGGGTGTTATCATTGAACGTAAGCGTGATGATTGAATATGTCGGTGCCATTTTAATTTTTATCGGTTCATTGTTTGCGGTTGTCAGTGCCATCGGGAATATTCGATTTCCTGATGTTTATACTCGCTCTCACGCAGCAACGAAAAGTTCTACACTTGGTGTATTACTCACTTTAACAGGTGCGTTGATTTATATTTTGGAAAGTCAAAATTACTTCAGTGTACGCCTTGTACTAGGGATTGTTTTTGTATTCTTAACTGCTCCTGTATCTGGTCACCTGGTTACAAGAGCTGCTTACCGGAGTAAAGTGAAGTTAGCGGATATCACACTCGAAGATGATTTAGAAGAAGTAATCCATGGGAAAAAAGAAGAATTGGAAGAAGATAATACAAATTGAAATTGGGACATAACTTTCTGCGTCTACCAGAAAGCTATGCCCTTTTTTGTAATCAATCGAATAGTTCTGCTACGATTTCATAAGAACGCAGGCGATCTTTCAAATGGAAAATCTGTGATCCGATAATCATTTCATCTGCTTGTGTTTCCTCTTGGAATGCGATGAGACGTTCCCTAACTGTATCTTTATCACCGACAATTGTCGTCCGTGGATCGAGCGATTCATAGACAGCGGCTTTTTCCATTGGAGACCATACACTATCCATACTTTCGATGGGTGGCTGAAGTTGTCTTGGTTTCCCGCGGCGCAAGTTAAGGAATTGCATATATTGGGAGCTTGCCAGATACTCGGCTTCCTCGTTCGTATCCGCTGCAATCACGTTTACCCCAACCATCGCATATGGCTTAGCGAGCGTATCGGACGGTTCAAAGTTGGCCCGATAAAGCTTCAATGCCGGAATGGTGTAGGCAGGTGCAAAGTGACTGGCAAAAGAGAAGGGCAGTCCCTTATGAGCAGCAAGTCTTGCGCTGAAGTCGCTGGAGCCAAGCAGCCAGATTGGAACATTCAATCCTTGACCGGGAATAGCTTTAACATGTGTCTTCGGTTCATCGGAAAAATAATCCTGCAATTCATTTACTTGCATCGGAAATTCCTCTGGTCCAGAATTCAGTGTTCTTCTAAGGGCAAAGGCTGTTGCCTGATCTGTTCCGGGTGCCCGGCCGAGTCCAAGGTCGATTCTTCCCGGGAAAAGCGATTCGAGTGTACCGAACTGTTCGGCGATAACAAGTGTTGCATGGTTTGGCAGCATAATACCGCCAGCTCCAACCCGCATATGCTTCGTATTCCCGGCAATATGAGAAATGAGAACAGATGTCGCAGAGCTTGCGATACCAGGCATATTATGATGTTCAGCGAACCAATAGCGGTTAAAGCCTAATCTTTCAACATGTTGAGCAAGTTCAACACTTTCCTTAAACGATTCTCTTGCATTTGAACCTTGGCGAATTGGTGCAAGGTCTAGTACAGATAAAGGGATTTTATTAAAAACTTTAGCATGTTCATGTTGCAATCCACTCACTCCTTTAATCTCATTACTCCACTCTCACATCCGAAACCTGTTCAACCTTATGATGCTTTATTCAGCGTACGTGTGTGCAACCTTCTCCTGGAAGTCCGCAGTCCAGACACCTCTCGCTTTCCGCGGGCGGCCGGCAAGCCTCCTCGCGCTATCGCGCTGTGGGGTCTCGCCAGGCCTATCCTCCCGCAGGAGTCTCGAGGTGTCTGGACTGCTCCGAGGAAAGGCGTGATTTGGATTACTGTTTAATATTTCAGAAGTACAATCCTTATCAGAACGGAATAATTTCTTTTTAAAATAATCCTTTAGACCAGTTCAGTTGCCCGGCGGACGGTGACTCCTACGGGAAAAGCACGAGTCCGAAGACCCCGCAGGAAGCGTTTTTCTTCCGAGGAGGCTGAGGCCGTGCCCGTGGAAAGCATCCGTCCGCCGGGCAACTGAACGGTAATTAGAACGCCAATAAAATGAATGCACAAAATACTTACGCCGAATGAAAGCAATCATAATGAAAGATATACTTAGCCTGTGCAGATTGTGAGAATGGAGTCATTACTATAAAGGATAAGCTTTGCAATAAATGCCGTCCAATTATCCGCTTATACAGAAGAATCCGATTTGCTACTACCGAAAGATTAAAGTAAGATGAGAGAAGGAAAAGGAAAAGAAATGGGGAAACATCATGACTAAACTATCCATTTATGAATTAACATTTAAGCAATTGGAAGATTGGCTGATTGAAAACGGCGAGAAGCGTTTTCGAGCGAATCAAGTATGGGACTGGGTCTACAAGAAAAGAGTAAATCAGTTTTCCGACATGTCCAATGTCAATCAATCGACAATTCAATTATTGGAAGAAAATTATTGCCTTACTACATTAGAAGAAGAAGTTAAACAAGAATCTAAAGATGGAACGGTTAAATATCTCTTTAAGCTTGCGGACGGGAACGTGATTGAAACAGTGCTTATGCGGTTTGATTACGGTCTTTCCGTCTGTGTGACGACACAGGTCGGTTGTAATATCGGCTGTTCCTTCTGTGCAAGTGGATTGCTCCGGAAGAGCCGAGACTTGACGGGTGGCGAGATCGTGGAGCAGATCATGCATGTTCAGAAGAATTTAGATTTGAAAGGGAAGAACGAGCGGGTCAGTCATATCGTTGTCATGGGAATTGGTGAACCGTTAGATAACTTTAATAATTTAATGGACTTCCTTTACATTGTAAACGATGATAAGGGCTTGAATATCGGCGCCCGCCATATTACCGTATCAACAAGTGGTCTTGCCCATAGGATTTATGAGTTTGCCGATACAGGAATCCAAGTGAATCTTGCAATCTCCTTGCACGCTCCAAATAATGAACTGCGTACGCAAATTATGAAAATTAACCGAGCATTCCCGATCGAGAAGCTCATGCTGGCGGTTGATTATTATTTGGAGAAGACAAATCGTCGAATAACATATGAATATATTATGCTGCAGGGTGTCAATGATCGCAAGAAAGAAGCGAGAGAACTCGTCAAGCTTCTTTACAATCACCGTCACTTAGCCTATGTGAACTTGATTCCATATAATAAGGTCGATGAACATATCCAGTATGAAAGAAGTCATGTTGAGGCAATCCAGGAATTCCACCAAACATTGAAAGCAGGCGGGATCAATAGTGGTGTTCGCTGGGAAAATGGAGCAGATATCGATGCGGCATGTGGTCAATTAAGAAGTAAGCAAATCGCGAAAACAAGGAAAACAAAAGCGGTTTAATCTGAGGTTAATCGAGGGAAAGGATTATAAAACAGATGAATGGTTACTTAGCGCAGTATGAAGCAAAGAAGACAACAGCGGAGGGGATTGCCCAGCAAGTTAAATCAGGCTGGGTCTGTGGATCTGATATCGGTCTATCCACCCCACCTAGGATTATTGCAGCGCTCGATCAGTATATAAAGGAAGAGAACTTGACCGACATTTATTATCATACACTTTTAGACTGGCTGCCAATGGGTGCTTATAGGGAAGAGTATCCTGAGATAACGGGGGTTTCGTTCGATTGTAACGACGAGTAAGAATGATGTTAATTACATCGCTACAGAGTATGGAATCACAAACTTACGTGGAAAAACACTCGGTCAACGTACCAAGGCACTAATTGGGTTAGCTCATCCAAAATTCCGAGATAAACTATTATTCGAAGCAAAAAAACGAAATATTATTATATAAAGTGAAACTTCATTCAGTGGGGGTTTCCTTACCTCCCCACTGAATGTTAGTTGAACAGAATCAGGGATTTACGGACTGTATATCCCCACCTTCACATATTGTTTTCCCTCATGTTTAGAAGTGGGGATATTACAGACCGTTAATCCGTGATAAAAAACAGCCGGGCGCAACTGGTTGTTTTTATTTTACTTTACTTTACTTCTGCATTGGAAACATTGCTTTCGAACCGATCACAGGGCGGCTCATTGCGTATGCCATTTTTTGAAATAACCTGGTTTTTTCCAAGCCCTTTTGCTTTGTAAAGTAGGTCATCTGCTTGAACATAGCCCTGCTTAATATCTATCTTCTCTAAGGTAGTGAAATAATACATGCCAAAGGAAGCTGTGCAGCTGATGAAAATTTCTTCAGAACGGTACTTCGTAACAATCTGAAGCTGTTCGATTTCATGTTGAATGGTCTTTATTAATGCCTCACATTCACTAAAGGATCGATTTCGCAAAATAATGGTAAACTCTTCTCCGCCACTGCGAAACAAAAAGTCATTTTCCCCAAGTAAACTCTTCAGGCGTTTTGCAACATGATGGATGACATAATCCCCGACTGTATGATTATACGTATCATTGATCTGCTTGAAATTATCAATATCACAAACAGCAATACCAATCGTTTCATCTGAGCCGTTCAATTCATTCATCACCTTATTCATATACGTGCGGTTGTGGAGCTTCGTCAGGAAGTCGGTGTAAGCCATTTGCTCGAAACGGTCGCGTTCCATCTTATGTTGGATACTTTGTGATTTAAGTACAGCAGCACGGCTAGATAAATAATTTAAAAGGAAGAGGGCGAGCATCAATTCCCAGCGTCCTTCCGTAATGAAAATAAACAGAAGTCCGTTTGAAATTGCTTTTTGGAGTGAGTCTGCTTTACTTCTTGCTTTGATAAAATTAATGCTATCCACTCGGGTCTGCATATCTCCCATACTATAAAATACCCCGAGAAGCAGTACAGAAGAAAGCATATCGATCAGAAATACGATTAAAATAAGGAGAATCCAAAAACCAAATAATGGTATTTGATCGAAGTACGGAAAAAGCCAATAATACAAGTAAAATCCGAGCGAATGAAGAATGGTCGGCGCTCCAATATTATAAAAGGTATGTAAAAATTCATCTTCATCAGCCGTATCTGTTTTCTTCCGGTAAAGAAAAACATAAAATCGGTTGATTACTTCAAATAAGAAAAGCCCGAGTGGTCCAGCGGCAAGTCCGAATGAAAGACCATATGAGACACTATAATCAATATTGACCCGACCGGTTTTAACAATTGTTTTTAAATGCGAGTAAAATGTAGTGAATAGTAAGTAAATTACTAGTAACTGGGTGTATAATGTTATATCAATGTGAATTGGTCCGGAAAATATCGCTATTCCAAATGAAACGAAAAAAACGAATAAAATATAAGCTTTCAATCGTTTTGTCATCTCTATTTTCCCCTTCCCATTACAATAGAAAGAAATGAGTCCAAATCCCTAGTACTTAATTATCATACCATAAAACTCTAAATTGGGACAGGGGGTCAGAGCATTTGTCCCGCACGAAGTGGGACAAATGCTCTGACCCCCCTGTCCCGGAACTATTAACAGAATTTTTTTAAAAAAGTCTATCTTAAATACAGAAAATATGGTAAAATCGCTCTATGCATTATTACTTTAACGCGTTAATACACATAGGGGGAAAAGTGGATGAGAAAGCTAGTTTTGTTATTGTTTACAATTGGAATCTTGCTTCTTGCAGCTTGTGGTTCCGATGATACGAAGTCATCAGAAGGCAATGAGAATGAAAATACGGATGGGGAAGTATACAAAATTGGCGCAACGCAAATTGCTGAGCACCCATCACTTGATGCTGCATATGAAGGGTTCCAGCAAGCACTCGAGGATGCTGGGCTGAATGTAGAATATGACTTCAAAACTGCGCAAAACGATCAGAATAACGTAAAGCCGATTTCCGACGGTTTTGTTGCGGATGAAGTGGATCTTATCTTTGCAAACTCTACACCAAGTGCACTTGGCGCATTACAAGCAACGAGTGAGATTCCGATCCTTTTTACATCGGTGACAGATGCTGTTGAGGCAAAGCTTGTTGAGTCGATGGAAGAGCCTGGAGGTAATGTAACGGGGGTAGTAGACTTACACCCAGAAGGAATCCAATCAACAGTGCAGTTTATTGCCGATTATTTTCCAGGTGCAGGGATTGGGATGATTTATAATGCCGGGGAGCAAAACTCTGTAACTCAAGTGAACACAGTGAAAGAAGTGGCGGAAGGAACCGATCTTACGGTTGTTGAACGTACTGTGGCTAATACATCGGAAGTGCAACAAGCCGCAGTTACGTTAGTGGAAGATGTAGATGTGTTTTATATTATTACAGATAACACGGTAGTTTCAGCATTCGATAGTGTTGTGAGTGTTGCTAATGAACATAGCATCCCGCTCATTGTCGGAGAACCAGACTCCCTTGCTAAAGGCGGCTTCGCAACATACGGAATAGATTATCATACGATAGGTTACCGCACAGGTGAAATGGCTGTTGATATTTTAACTAATGACAAATCACCAAGTGAAATCCCGGTAGAATATCCTGCAGAAATGCAACTGTTCATAAATAAGGAAGCAGCTGAAGCACAAAACGTCGAATGGCATTCCGACTGGGATGAAGATGCACAATTTACCACGGATTAACGTTCTGTAATATCCCCACCTCTAAACATGAGGGAAGCCCAAGATGGGAAGGTGTGGGATATACAGTCCGTAAATCCCTGAATCTGTTCAACTAACAATCAGTGGGGAGGGAAGGAATTCCCCACTGAATGAAGTTTCACTTTATGGAGTAAAAACAGGGGATAAGCCGCTAACATTGGCGGCTTATCTTCTTACTATATCGAAAGAAGTCAGCAGGGGGAGTACAAATTATGTTTATTTCAATGTTTGGCGCAGTAGAATCAGGGATTATTTATGCAATAATGGCACTTGGTGTCTATTTGACATTCCGAGTTCTTGATTTCCCTGATCTAACCGTTGATGGAAGCTTTGTCACAGGTGCTGCTGTGGCTGCACTAGCCATCATTAATGGAGTTCCACCAATTATCGCTACGATTCTTGCTGGTATTGCAGGTTTTGTTGCGGGCACACTAACAGGATTACTGCATACAAAAGGAAAAGTGAATGCTCTTTTAGCAGGAATTCTCATGATGACAGCTTTATATTCGATCAACCTTCGTATTCTCGGTCAACCGACCTTATCCCTCCATATGGAATCAACTATTTTCGACCAATTGGGACGTGTATGGGGGACTTCGATTGATAACAGCCTAAATGGTATGTTAGGTATCTTCGGGATTGACCGGCCGCCAAGTACATGGGCAATTTTAATTGTTATGCTCCTTGTGACGGTTGTTATTAAACTAGTTACCGACTATTTCCTAAAGACAGAGGTCGGACTCGCAATCCGGGCGATTGGAGATAATAAGCGGATGATTCGTAGTTTGTCTGCGAACACGGATAACTTGACGATTCTCGGAGTTGCCTTATCCAATGGGCTAGTCGCACTTTCTGGAGGGTTAATTGCCCAGCTTGGTGGATTCGCTGATGTTGGAATGGGAATCGGAATGATTGTTATCGGTCTTGCCTCTGTCATTATTGGAGAAGCGCTTTTCGGCACGAAGACAATTGCCAGAGCAACCCTCGCAGTTATCGGAGGAGCGGTCATTTACCGAATAATTGTGACACTTGCATTACGATTTGATTTTCTCGAAACAGGCGACATGAAGCTCATTACGGCGATTATCGTTATTATAGCGCTTATTTCACCGAAGATTCTCCAGGCCCAGCGCGAGAAGAAGCGCCGAATTGAAAAGCGACGGGCTTTAGAGCAAGATATCAAGGAGGTTGGTTAAGAAATGCTTGATGTGAAAAAAATTTCCGTCGTCTTTAATGAAGGGACAGTTGATGAAAAGAAGGCATTAAACAATATTAACATAAGCTTGGAAAAAGGGGATTTTGTCACTGTTATCGGCAGTAATGGAGCGGGGAAGTCCACACTCATGAACGTTATTGCCGGCCAACTTTTACCTGATGTTGGAGATGTGCTCATTAACGGAAAACAGGTCGTCCACCTTTCAGAGTACAGACGCTCCCGTTTTATCGGCCGGGTTTTCCAGGATCCGATGGCAGGGACGGCACCATCCATGACGATTGAGGAAAATTTAGCGATGGCCTATTCAAGAAATAAGAAACGAAAATTAACCTTTGGTGTTACGAAACATCGCAAGAAAATGTTCAAAGAATACTTGCAGACATTGAATCTTGGTTTGGAAGATCGTCTGCCAGCAAAAGTTGGGTTGCTGTCAGGTGGAGAACGGCAGGCGCTATCTCTGCTCATGACAACTTTTACCGACCCAGATATTCTCTTGCTGGATGAGCATACGGCAGCCCTTGACCCATCCCGGGCGGAGTTAATTACGGATCTTACGAAAAAAGTCGTGGCGGATGCGGGGCTTACAACATTGATGGTGACCCATAACATGCAACAAGCCCTTGATCTCGGAAACCGGCTAGTCATGATGGATAAAGGACAAATTATTTTTGAAGCAAATGGGATTGATAAGCAGAGATTGACTGTAGAAGATCTCTTGCACGAATTCCAGCGGATTCGCAAGGTACAATTCGAGGATGACCGTGTCGTTTTAGGGTAAACAAGTTGTCAAGTAATCTTCATTTATCCCTATTCCAGTATGATTGTTACCATGCTAAAATGAGGGTATAAGATTTTATTTATACCGTGGGAGTGGAAAAAATGATGAAAAAGATGGCAATGATTATCCTTCTACTAGCGGGTCTTATCTTGGCTGCTTGCAACGCGGAAGAAGAGGGATCGGGAACCGAAGAAGCATCACGTGATATTGAACAATTAGTCTATGAATACAGTACTGGTACGTTTAAGGATGTCTCTGCATCCATCACCTCTAAGGAGTTGATTGTGACAAATGAGAATAATGAAGAAGAAATCTATGACCTTCCTGAAGATAAATTCTTCCTATCGATCGCACCATTTGAAGAAGTAACCCATCCTTGCTTCGATCATAGCTTAACCGGGTGCCAGGGCGAGATGGTAAAAGAAGCATTTGCAGTGAAAATTACGGATAGCGAGGGCAACATCGTCGTCAATGAAACAGTGGAAACGATGGACAATGGATTTATTGATCTCTGGTTGCCGCGTAACGATGAATTTGAAGTGAAAATATCGTATGAAGGTAAAACAGCAGAAGAAGTTCTATCCACTTATGAAGGTGATGGAACGTGTGTTACAACGATGCAATTGCTTTGAACCTCTCACGACTGAAATCACGAGTGTCCTTATTTATAAAAAAGACCTGCCAATCAAGAAGAATGGCAGGTCTTTTAATAACTTTTTAGATAACGCCCTGAGCTATCATTGCATCGGCAACTTTCTTAAATCCGGCAATGTTTGCACCTTGGATTAAGTTCGTGGCATTATCAAATTGTTCGGTTGCATCTACACAATTTTCATAAATGTTCATCATAATATCTTGGAGGCGTTCATCCACTTCTTCAAATGTCCATTTGAGACGCATGCTGTTTTGTGCCATTTCCAACTGGGAAACAGCCACTCCACCAGCATTTGTTGCTTTGGCCGGTCCGAACGTTACACCGTTTTCGAGCAATACATTTGTTGCTTTTTGCGTGCATGGCATGTTTGCCCCTTCCGCAACGGCGATGACACCGTTTTTGACAAGTTCAAGCGCATCTTCTTCATCTAGTTCGTTCTGAGTTGCACAAGGTAAGGCAACGTCACAAGGGACACTCCAAATACCTTTACAGTTCTCATGGAATGTTGTATCTGGATCGAATGCCAGGTAATCACTAACTCTGCCTTTATCAACTTGCTTAATCCTTTTAAGTACTTCAACGACAATACCATTTTTATTATAAATGTAGCCGGAAGTATCACTGCAAGCGACAATTTTCGCTCCAAGCTGGCTCGCTTTTTCCATCGCATAAATCGATACATTACCGGAACCGGAAACGACGACGGAACTTCCGCTAATGTTACGGCCGATGTCTCTCAGCATTTCTTTCAAGAAATAAATCGTTCCATAACCGGTTGCTTCGGTTCTTCCGAGACTGCCACCATAAACGGGAGCTTTTCCAGTAATTACTCCAGCCTCATAAGCACCGCGTATTCGTTTATATTGGCCGAACATATAACCAATTTCCTTTGCTCCGACTCCAAGGTCGCCGGCAGGAACGTCAATGTCAGGTCCGATATATCTGGCGAGCTCGGTCATATAGCTTTGACAAAAGCGCATGATTTCATTATCCGACTTTCCTTTTGGATCGAAGTCAGCCCCGCCTTTAGCCCCGCCGATTGGTTGGCCGGTTAGTGAGTTTTTAAATGTTTGTTCAAATCCTAAAAATTTTACGATACTCAAGTTAACGCTTGGGTCAAAGCGGATACCACCTTTGAAAGGCCCGATAGCACTATTGAATTGTACTCGATACCCACGGTTTACTTGGGTTTTTCCGTTGTCATCCACCCATGTGACGCGAAAAGAAATAACGCGTTCGGGTTCAACGATTTGTTCGAGGATACCCAATTCCATGTAATGAGGTTCTTTTTCTAATAGAGGGAGAATCGATTGGAGGAAGACAGCAACAGCTTGGTGGAACTCAGGTTGATTCGGATCTCGTTTCACAACCGAACGATAAATTTCATCGAGATATGTGGATACTTTTTTATTCTCAGTATCTAGTTGGTTACTGATTGTGTTCATATATTTGCCAATCCTCCTTATATCTGTACGTATAACTATATTTCAATTTTACCTTTTTATATCTATCTAAACAATATAAATAATAGATATAATCAATGCCGATATGAGATAATAAGCATAGGAGGGCTGAAATACATGGAACTAAGACAGATTAAATACTTTATTGAAGTAGCGAAAAGAGAACATGTAACCGATGCCGCAAATCACCTGCATGTTGCCCAGTCTGCGGTTAGCCGGCAGATTGCGAAGCTTGAAGAAGAACTTGGGGTTAGTTTATTTATTCGTGAAGGGAGAAATGTCCGGCTCACTCCAATTGGAGAAATTTTCTTAAAGCATATGGAGCAGGCGATCCATGTGATTGAAGATGCGGAACAGGTCATTCATGAATATACCGACCCCGAGAAGGGAACGATCCATATTGGCTTCGTCAGTACGTTGGCATTGTATATTTTGCCGACATTGATCTCTGCCTTTCGCAGGAATTACCCGGAAGTTAAATTTAAATTAATTCAAGGGAATTATTATGAATTAAAAAACTATGTATTGAAAGGGAAGACGAATATGGCATTACTTGCGCCGGTGCCAGTGGATGAAGCTCGCTTACAGGGGAAGGTGCTGTCAACGGAAAAAGTCGTCGCCTTATTACCCCTGAATCATCCAAAAGCAAATCAACGTGCATTACAGCTCACGGATCTGCGCGAGGAATCTTTTATCATGTTTCCGGAAGGCTTTATCTTAAGACGTATTCTCGTCCAGGCTTGTGAACAAGTTGGTTTTACACCTAAGGTTACGTCTGAAGGGGATGATATTGATGCACTCAAGGGGCTCGTCTCGGCAGGTCTAGGCATTTCTCTTGTTCCGGAAAGCACCCTCGTCGACAATCAACCACGGGCAACGGTCCGAATTCCATTAATTGATCCAGTCGTTACCCGCACGGTTGGGATGATCATTCCCGCCGACCGAGAATTACTACCGACGGAGAAAATCTTTTATGAATTTGTCGTTGATTTCTTCAGCCGTTTAGAACAGTTTAAGCAATAATGGTTACATTATTTAATTCAGTGATTCCATATTAAGCAATTCCCCGGTTTCAGCATCAATCGCGAGTTCGGAATCGACTTTTCAGCAGAGTTTATACTGCTCGCTTTCTTTATCATAAACATAGACCTGGGTAAGTTCAATCGTTCTATATAGCTTCGATTCGTTTCGCAACGCCTGGGACTGCGATTACTCGTCTCACTGAAGAGCGTTTGTATTAGCACATCCTCTGATTCGTAGCAACGTACAAACTGTGCCTCCCACGACGGGGCGTACTTAATCGAATTTCCCCTAGTTCTGGGTTGACTTTCACCACAAGGGTATAAGTGCGACTAAGCCTTATAAAGACTGCTCGGCAATTCTTCTCTATTGATTGGAGGAGTGTGAAGTTTGATAGTTGTTGGGCGCAGAGCGGACGTGGCTAGCCCTGGATACTTAAGTTAAGAAATCCCTTCAGCCGAAAATGGTGAAGGGATTTGTTTTTAATGAAAATAGTTTAGTAATCCTTGTGCAATCGATTCAGCAACTGTCTGCTGGTAATCGGCAGTTTGAATCACGGATAAATCATACGGATTTGTAATGAATCCTAGCTCAAGTAAAATGGCTGGTGCATCTGTATTGCGCAATACTTTATAACCTGTCTGTCCCAGTCCTCGATTCGTTAAAGGAACAGTAGAACTAAGATTTGAATGAACATGCTTCCCTAACTGATACCCCGCATCACTATAATAGAACGTATTAATTCCTTGTACGGAAACGATAGGGAACGAATTATAGTGGATACTGATGAAAGCATCCGTGTCATAGGCATTGCTCAAATTTGCTCGCTCATCCAATGATGAATAATAATCCGATGTCCGTGTTTCGATTACGGTTGCCCCGTAATTCCGCAGCACTTGCGCAATTGTATTAGTCGTTTGGTGGACGAGGTCTTTCTCGTGTATCCCGCTAAGACCAATTGCACCAGGGTCTTTTCCGCCATGCCCGGCGTCCAACACAATGTTAAAACCGGAAAGGGAGCTGTTTGCTGAAGATTCAACTTGTTCCGTACTGGCACTTGCAACTTGTGTAGTTCCCGTTTCTGTTGCAGTCTCACTTGTGCTTGCCATGTTTGTTTGCGAACTTGTTAGCCAAGCAGCAATCCAGCCTGTATCTTCGTTAGGCAGCTTAATATTTACCCAATCCCCGGAAACGGAGATTGTATGAAATGTTTCCCCTTGTACTGACCCTGCAATGACTGCATGATCCAGACTTGGACCAGAGCGAATGTTCACACTCGGTGCCGTAACGGTAATCTGGCCGGCGGTTGTTGACTCAGACGCTTTTGTTGTAGCGGCTTGATCAGAACTTGCTGTGGTGACTGCAGAGTCGGTAGGAATTAAATGATGTTTCGCGACCCAGGCGGTGCTTCCGCCATAATACGTCTGCACCCAGCCATATTGCTCCCCAAAGGCGGTGAGCTTATCCCCTTTATTTAGTAACCCGATAATCCTTGCATCACCTGCAGGATCTTCGCGAACGTGGAGTATGTTAGCCCCGACTTCATAGGTTTGTCCACTTGCTGCTTCCATTTTTTCCACATGAATAAAGAAAGTAAGTAATACTATTACGATAAAGCTAATCTTGAGGTTCTTCATAAATGCCTCCTGCTACTTTTGGAAAAAATTAGATTAATAGTTTTATAATAATATGAATGAATATAGTAAACAAGGGAATAAGAGAAATAAATCAAGAATGATAATAAAGGACTATTCAGAAAATATAGGAAAAAGGTCTGGAAAAGCTAATTAACTAAATGAACGTAACTGCCGATTACTTCATTCAGCGTTTAGTTGGGCACGGCCTTAGTCTCGACGTGTTTATGCAGACGTTACCCCATACGAGAGTGTTCTTAGTCTGCCTCGGAAGAAAGGCACTTCCTACGGGCCTCATCGTCTCCGCTTTCCCGCGGGATTCAGCGTCCTGCAGGTAACTGAACTGGTAGGGACAATTATTATGAGTGGAAACTATCTCGTCTCAAGATCAGCGGTCTATTCTTAAATGAAAAATAGTGTTTCAAATTGGATTTTTCCTCGGAGCAGTCCAGACACCTCGAGACTCCTGCGGGAGGATAGGCTTGGTGAGACCCCACAGGGCGTTAGCCCGAGGAGGCTCACCAGCCGCCCGCGGAAAGCGAGAGGTGTCTGGACTGCGGACCTCCAGAAGAAAGTTGCACTAATGCTGAATGAAGGTGATTCATAGCTTTTCTAGGCTTTTTTGGGACTAAGTTTTTACATAAAAAAGGAGCGCATCCATTTAGCGGATGCGCTCTGTACATGCTTATGCTTATTAATCCCATACTTCGCTTGCGATAATTAAACTAACACATACTCCTATACCCAAGGCTATAACATACATTAACATACTTATTACCCCCTACAAGTGAATACTATTATACTAGTATTATAGTATATTTCTAGATTAAATGGAAAAAGTACTTCACGCTTTTAACCATTTCCAAATTTCTCCGGGAGTTGCATTCTTCCCATACATAAGAATTCCGACTTTGAAGATCTTACCAGCAAGTCGAATAAATACAAGGACACTAACGATAATAATTACAAGTGAAATACTAATCTCAAGCCACGGCCAAACATCGAGCATCGTGAGTCGGAGCAGTAATACACCTGGTGCCGTGAATGGAATATAGGTACCGATTTGTGCCATTAAGCCAGAAGGATCCCCAACGACCGGACCGATGAAAATAAATGGCAAGAACGGAAGCATCATGACGATTCCTTGGAAATTTCCTGAAGTCGTCACATCTTCAATCGTAGCCCCAATTCCGACAAAGATTGCTGCGAACATTAAGTAGTTTAAGACGGCAAGGAGTACGAATAGAAGAGTCTCTGGGACGAACAGATACTCAAATAGCGGAACATCGGTTAGAAACAGGATCATTGGCACTAAAAATACAAGCAATACAGCGGCCTGCACAAGTCCAAGGACGAAATAACCGATAATTTTCCCTTGCATCAATTCCTCAGGAGTGACGGAAGAGAGAATGATTTCAGCAATTTTATCTTTTTTCTCCTGGGATGCACTTTGGAACATTGCCATCCCGGTGAAAAGGATCGAAATGAAAATAATTCCTCCAAAGGCTGCTGGGACGATTCCCGCTAGGAAGTCTTCACCGGATGCCTCGTCTTCAAGAGCTTTGTCGTTCGTCATTTCTTCTGCATCCATTTCGACAAACTGAATCCCGCGAGAGACAGCAAGCGATTGCTCTTCCGTTAACCCGAGCGCTTTCATCTGATGGGCGAGGATTGGCCCTTGGAAAATTGCTAGTTGACTTGAAAAGAATGGATCGACATCTTCCGCGATATATACTGGAACGACACCATCATTTAAAGCAGCTTCATTTAATAAAATATAGGCGGTATCCTCCGCACCATCTAACTCAGCAGCAACGTCGCCAATTTCCACATTCGCTTCCTCTATAGACCATTCCAGTCCACTTTCAGAAGCATATTGTGTAAGTTCATCTATGATACCAATCTCATCATTAATAAAAACAGTCATCTCATCTTCATGAGAGTCATCGTCAGAACTGCCTCCAATCCAGCTGCCAATCAAGCCGAAACCGACGATTAATAGGGGAGTAAGGAATAACCCGATTAGAAAGGTTTTATTTTTCATATTTCGCTTGATTTCCCATTTCGCAACTTTCATTGCATTACGCATGGATTTCACCTTCTTCCGACATTAAGCGTTTATCTGTAGCGATATCAATAAAGATTTCATGGAGAGATACTCGGTCAATCGCCAGCTCCTGAATCGTAACATCGTCTGGCAGTTGTTTCAGCCAACGGTTTGGATTAACATCCTTCGTTAAGTAAAGAATGGCTACATCGCCGTCCTGTTCGATATTTTCAACTTCAGGAATCGTCTCGAGTGTACCTCTTTCATTGCTTCCACGAATGGTACATTTGAAATTCGCATATTCTTGTTTTACATCATAGAGTGACCCATAAATGATCTTTTCTCCACGCTGAATCATAAATAAACGGTCGCACATTTCTTCGACCAGGTTCATTTGATGAGAAGAAAGTAAAATAGCAGTGCCATTATCCCGGAGACTTCGAATTTCATCTTTGAAAATTTCCTGACTCACTGGATCAAGGCCGGAGAAAGGTTCATCGAGGATTAATAACTCCGGTTCATGGATGACTGCGCCGATAAATTGTACCTTCTGTCCCATTCCTTTTGATAATTCTTCCATTTTGACATTTTCTTTTCCTTCCAAGTCAAACTTTTTCAAGTAATCAAGAATACGTTTCTTTGCCTTGTCCAAGGGGTAACTTTTTAAATCAGCAAGGTAAAGCAAGATGTCCATCACTTTCACATTTTTGTACAAGCCCCGTTCTTCGGGAAGGTAGCCAATTTTATTTTGTGGTATTCCTTTTCCTTGGTGGTTATGGAATGTTACAGTTCCTTCATCGGGATACATGATTCCCATAATATTACGGATGGTTGTTGATTTCCCTGCTCCGTTCGGCCCAAGGATGGCCATTATTTCACCCTTATTTACTTCGAAGGATATGTTTTTTAAAACTTGTTTGTCTTTAAAGGATTTATTAAGTCCTTTTACTTCCAACATCGTTTCCATACAGGTATAGACTCCTTTCCAATATAAAATATGTATGCTTCGCCGTAGTAGGTTATACGGATGGAATAGATAAAAGTTTCATAGTGGCGCACTTTTTAAAAAATTCTTCTTAGCAAAGTAACTTACTTGCTTTCATTCAGCGTAAGTATCTGGCTCGTTCACTAATTATGGCGTTCTAACCGCCGTTCAGTTGCCCAGTGGACGGATGCTTTCCGTGGGCACAGCCGAAGCCTCCTCGGGCTACCGCCCTGCGGGGTCTCCGGACTCGTGCTATTCCCGCAGGAGTCACCGTCCACTGGGCAACTGAACTGGTAGAGAGTGTTATTGTTGATGGAAAATATCCCACCATAATAAGCGTTCTATTTAAGAAATAATAAATAGTGCTCCAAATTTGGCCTTTCCTCGGAGCAGCCCAGACACCTCGAGACTCCTGCGGGAGGCCGGCTAAGTACGGTCACGTCCTGTGACCAATGCCGGCATTAGAACCTCCTGTTCGTCGATAGGCCTAGGTGAGACCCCGCAGCGCGCAAAGCGTGCGAGGAGGCTCACCAGCCGCCCGCGGAAAGCGAGAGGTGTCTGGACTGCGAACCTCCAGAAGAAAGTTGCACTTACACTGAAAGAAAGCAATCTACCATGCGGGCGCTTGATAAGGATGATTTGCTTTCTCATTTACAGATGCGCAAGTTAAGATATTTCCATTCTCGAAGTAATCCGGTATAATTTAGTATTAAGCATTTAGGAGAGGATGTCTGATCAAATGGGAGAGGCAAGAGCATACTCGAGACCAAAAGAGGAAAAAATTTGGACAAAGGATTTTATATTTATTTGGTTAGCTAACTTTTTTATTTTTCTTGGTTTCCAAATGACGCTGCCAACACTCCCGCTCTATGTAAAGGAGCTTGGTGGCAGTGACCAGATGGTTGGTATCATTGTTGGGATCTTTACTTTTTCGGCATTATTATTAAGACCATTCGCTGGCCATGCATTGGAAACAAAAGGGCGTGGCTTCGTATATATTATTGGGTTAGCTATTTTTGTAATAACAATGGGGATTTATGGGTTCCTTGCAAGTATTTTTCTACTCGGATTAGTACGGGTGATTCAGGGTGCAGGCTGGGGATTTTCTACGACTGCAGGAGGAACAATTGCAACAGACTTGATTCCACCTAAGAGAAGAGGAGAGGGGATGGGGTATTTCGGATTATCTGGAAATATTGCCCTTGCCATGGGGCCGTCCCTCGGTTTATCCCTTGTTGGCATCATTTCGTTTCGGGATATCTTTTTCATCTGCGCAACACTTGGACTTACTGCATTACTTTTATCCCTTGGCATACGTTATAAAAAGGTAGAAGCACCGGAGACACAATCAAAACCTGCTCGTTTTGATGTGCTTGAGAAGACTGCGTTACAGCCTTCGATCCTTATGTTTTTCATTACGGCGACATTTGGCGGGATCGCTACCTTCTTACCACTTCATGCACTAGAGCGGAATGTAGAAGGGATTACAATGTATTTTCTTGTTTACGCGATTTTCCTTATGTTTTCCCGGCTCTTTGCAGGACAGATTTATGATAAGAAAGGGCATCTCTATGTCTTCATTCCAGGTGCTCTTTTCATCTTTTCTGCCATGCTTTTACTCGCTTGGTTACCAAGTAAGACGATTTTGTTGACTGCAGCAGCGTTGTATGGATTTGGTTTTGGAACAGTACAACCGGCGCTTCAGGCCTGGGCGGTAGATAGGGCGGAAGCGAACCGGAAAGGGATGGCGAACGCAACATTCTTTTCCTTCTTTGACTTAGGGATTGGAGTTGCTGCGATTTTCTTCGGGATGCTCGCATCGAATATTAATTACGCATCGATTTATATTGCATCATCGATCTCCATTCTTTGCTCCATCATCATTTATATTTATTTTTATCTAAAAGGAAAACGGCAGCGGAGCGTAATATGATTTCTTTTCACTTTTATCCTTGCTTCCTTTAAAATGGAACTAAGGCAATAACATAAAGGCAGGTAGTAGGATCTTGAAACCATTAAAGGATGTTAATATCAGCAGATTATTCCCATCGGTCATCTACCGTCGGGGAGTCGATTATTATAACAAGGGCAGAGTCAGTGAACCGCTCTATGACAGGAATCATGGTGTGTGGACAACAACCGTCACCGGTACGGAAGATTATTTTGTGGAAATCGATGTAAAAGGCATCAATAAAGGAATGATTGAAACGTATTGTGATTGCCCAGCGTTCGACACATATGGCTCCTGTAAGCATATTGTAGCAACTTTGCTAATGATACAAGCGAAGGACGGGTCCGGGGAACAGGCAGTTTCCTATGATTATAAAATTACAGACCGGTTCATTGAGCAGATTAGCGAGCTGCAGCAATTAGACCAGAAAAATCCGAGCCTTGTCATGGACCAGACGCCGGTACAGGTAGAGTATCATTTGCATGTTAGTTATAGTGGCAATTTACTCATTGAATTGAAATTCGGAGAGAATCGCACTTATGTGGTAAAAGAACTGGTTGAACTAATCGATGCAGTCCTTTCTGGTAAAGAATACTTTTTCACGAAGAACTTCACATTCAGGCCAGAGGAAAATTATCTTCTGCAGTTGGATGAGGAAGTATTCCGGATGTTACATGCGATCTGGAAGAATGAAAATATTTACCACTCCACGTTCTATTCGATGACAAATTCAGCCGACAACCGGTATATGACAATTCCGCCTCTTGCCGCGCGTGATTTGCTCATGAAGCTTGCAAACCGGAAGACAACGGTTACAGTTGCGGACCGGACGTATGAGGATGTAACGATTGCTGAAGAGGGATTCCCTTTTCAATTTATGCTTGAAAAAAGTAACGAAGCGGACATTTTGCTGCGGCTTAAAGAAGGCAGCGGTATGTCTATTTTAAAGGAATATAATATGCTGTTGAATAATGGGGTCTTTTATTTCATTACTCCAGAACAAACCGAGATTGTTGCCAGCTTGTTTAAATTTAACATTAATCATCATGCCCTTGCGATTTCAAAGCAGCAGGCAGACCGTTTCTTTTCCGAAGTCATTCCGTCTTTAAAAACGGTAGGTGCTGTCACGGTTGCAGAGAATATTATTGAAGAAGTCATTCAGGTGCCACTTCAAGCGAAACTTTACCTTGAATTGCAGGATGAGGTAGTGAAAGGAAAGTTGGAATATCAATACGGAAAGCATCTCGTTAACCCATTTAATGGACGCGGGCAAAATGATGTGATCATTATCCGTGAAGTGGAGAAAGAACGGGAAATTATGGAGCTGATTGAGCATGCGAATTTCCGGTATAACGGGAAGGAACTCTATCTGGAAACAATAGAAGAAGAGGAGCTTTATGAATTCCTTTATAAAATCCTCCCACTGTTGGCGGACAAAGTGGAATTGTTTCTGACGTCTGATTTGAAGTATATGATTGTAGAGCATGAACCGACAGCTACAACAAACGTGAATCTCGATTCGGCTTCCAATCTGCTTGAAATCAGCTTTGATATTGACGGAGTGGATGAATCGGAAGTGGATTCAATTTTACAGGCAGTTATTGAAAAGAAACGGTTTTACCGTTTAAATAGTGGGGCAATCCTCTCGCTTGAAAATGATGCTTTTTCCTCTATAAATGAGTTTTTCGATCAGCTGGATATAAAAAAACAGGATGTGACCAGCGGAAACGTGCAAATGCCGCTCTACCGGAGTACGCAAATTGATGAACTGATCGATACGAAAAAAAGCTATGACCCGGAATTCCGCTCACTCATTCATTATTTGCGTTCACCAGAAGAACATGTAGATAAATTGCCGGAAAATCTGGACGCCGATTTAAGGAATTATCAGCTGACAGGCTATCAATGGTTCAAGTCACTCAGTCGTTATCACTTAGGTGGGATTTTGGCAGATGATATGGGGCTTGGGAAAACATTGCAGACAATCGCTTATCTTGCATCTGAACCGAGTGACAAGCTGCATCTAGTCGTCGCTCCATCATCGGTTGTTTATAATTGGAAGAATGAATTCGATAAATTCACACCACATTTAAAGGTTGAAATATTAACCGGGACACCGGCAGAAAGACTTGAAAAAATCGAGAATAAGCAGGATGTCGATGTTTGGATCACTTCATATTCAACAGTACGTCAGGATATCGAACAATATAGCCAACTCGACTTTCAAACATTGATCCTGGATGAAGCCCAATATATTAAAAACTATGCAACGAAGACGTCCCAGGCAATCCGTCAGATCAATGCTTCTCGCCGCTTTGCTTTAAGTGGGACACCGATTGAGAACTCGATTGAAGAATTATGGGCCATTTTTCAAGTCGTTTTGCCAGGCTTAATGCCGAATATACGAAGTTTCAAGCAGCTTTCGAATGAGAGAATTGCAAGTATCACAAGACCGTTTATTTTACGCCGTTTAAAGCAGGATGTATTGAAGGAATTACCGGATAAAATTGAATCTGTTAGTCTTTCTGAGTTGACCAAGGAACAAAAGGAATTGTACGTCGGTTATCTGCAGCAAGTACAGCAAGACGCTTCTGAGTCACTTCAAGATAGTGGCTTTAATAAGAACCGGATGAAGATTCTCGCAGGACTGACAAGATTGCGGCAGCTATGCTGTCACCCCTCTTTATTTATTGAGAATTATCAAGGGGAGTCGGGCAAGCTAATGCAATTAATGGAAACGGTGAAGACAGCTCTTGAAAACGACAAACGAATGCTGATATTCTCCCAATTCACGAGTATGCATGAATTGATTATTAAGGAACTGAATAAAGAAGGAATCGATTTCTTTTACCTGAGCGGAGATACGGCTTCCGAGGAACGTCAGCATATGAGCGAACGCTTTAACGGCGGGGAGAAGAGTGTCTTCCTTATTTCGCTAAAGGCAGGGGGAACCGGGTTGAACCTGACCGGTGCGGATACGGTTATCTTATATGACCTCTGGTGGAATCCGGCCGTAGAAGATCAGGCAACCGGCAGAGCCCACCGCTTTGGACAGAAAAATATCGTTCAAGTCATCCGTCTCATTGCAGAAGGAACGATTGAAGAAAAGATCTACGAATTGCAACAGAAAAAACGTGAACTCATCAACCAAGTCATTCAGCCAGGCGAACAAATGCTAAGCAGCCTGAGCGAAGATGATATTCGGGAATTATTGAGTTTGTAAATGAAAAGAAATCCTCCATATGACCCTTTATTAGGGGCAATATGGAGGTTTTTTGTTTGCATTAATGATTCAGCGTAAATAACTTGCGTGGTCTCCCTTTTTTATAGGGTCGTTCTTCACCAGCTACCCTTATGACATCCCCTGTTAGTAACTTATTTACCGTCCGTTCAGCACTCCGTTTCGTTACTTGATAAAACAATGCCACATCATTTGTTGAGAATGGTTCATTATTTCGGTTGGTAATAAAATCAATAAAATTATACGAAAGCTCATTATTCAATCGAGCATCGTGGATCAATGCTTGATATAGACTTGATGTGTCAATCTCCTTTTCGACGCCAATCGGTCCAATCATTTCTTGTCTTTCATTTGTGATATAACAAATACTATGATCACTTCGTAGACAGCTTTCATGCGCTATTTCGGCATTTTTCGCGGCTTCGAGTGCACTGAGCCCTAGTCCGAATCCAAGATAAACAGGAAGCTTACTGCTTTTCATTTCTTGTAATAAAGGAAATGAACGGTAATGTTCTTTCAAATGCTTATGTAGCTTCTCACTGCCGTATATAATAAATCGTCTTTCCTTCGTCTCTGTGAAGGTTGAATCTGTCCGATTGGTAAACCGTGCTACGATTCTCCTGATTTGCTTTAAAATATCTAAACGATGTCCGACGATTTCTGTGTTTTCATCAATTCCTTGGATTGAAATATAGCCAGTCACCATCTGTGTGTTTTCCGATTCACTTAATTTGGCAAGTGAAATGGCTTTCTCTAGCGCTTGTTTCAGCCGGAGATTAGGTAAGTGAATGGTGCTTGCTGGGATATTTTTTTGCTGAAGAGCTGCAGTGATTTCTGCTGTACTTGCAAGAACATGATCGATATTCCCTTTTTGCCAAAGCGTAGTGTAATAGGTGAGCAGGCTGTCTATATCTGGTCTCTCCCACGAGTCATGCAGGTATGAGTGAATCTGTCCGTCTTCCAAGTCTAGCTCACTTTTTACATCTCTTAGGTAGGCTTCATCAAACAAATCGAAAGCAATTCGTTTAACTGGACCTTCCGCTTGTAATCGGTAGAGGGCCGCGCTTATCCTATACGGGTCCAATTCAATCGCTACGGTTGGCAGGCGTTTCCTTTCAATTTGATTTCGGGCAAATAGATAAGAGAGATATTCTGTAAATAAGTAAACATCACAATTATAAACGGTATCAAGGAGAGAGGTTGTCTCATTCACATTGGAATAAACGAAAGGCAACAATTCAATCTCGGCATCTTCTGGTAAAATTGCATAAACTCGGTCAATTGTTTCCTGTATTCCGAACACAGCTATCTTTACTTTCATCTCATTAACCTCCAATCATGAGAAACATCAAAATATTTACACACTATCATATTGAATTTTCGTAATATTGTCAAGAAGTGAATTGAAAACGGATACATTTTTGTTGAATTTTTTACTTAAAGCAGGTAGAGTAGTTAGAAAGGAATAGTACGAACCTAATTCGTGATTTGTATGGTAATTATCGTTAAATTCCTATAGAAAATTGCTAACTTGCCGATAGTTTACAAGAATTATATTGACAAAATAGAGACTTTTGTTAGAATTTTACGTATAACGAAAGGGGGATATAAGGTGAAAAAGAGTAAATTATCTATTTTCTCCGTTCTTTTGATAGCGCTTGCTTTATTCTTGGCAGCTTGTGGCGGAGGAGATGACGAAGGAGATGCAACTGGGGATACTGGCGGCGACAAAGCCAGTAATGAAGGCACTGAGGATGTAGAAACGGGAGAAGATACGCCCGATTTTCTAAGTATGCTTACGGGTGGAACGGGCGGTACTTATTACCCGCTTGGCGGAGAAATGGCGCAAATTATCACGAGTGAGACAGGGATTCAAACAGATTCTCCGTCTTCCAATGCTTCTGCGGATAATGTTATTGCCCTTAAAGAAGGCGAGGCAGAGCTTGCTTTTGTACAAACAGACGTCGTAGCTTTCGCGGTAGAAGGAATTAATGCGTTTGAAGGTGAACCGGTTGACAATGTATTGGCAATAGGATCCCTTTATCCGGAAACGGTGCAAATTGTAACAACAGCAGATTCAGGTATCGAATCAGTGGAAGACCTTGCGGGTAAAAAGGTATCTGTAGGTGCACCAGGATCAGGTACTTATATCAACGCTGAACAGATATTCGAAGCTTACGATATGACAATGGATGATGTCGATGCCCAGCATTTGGATTTCGACGAATCAACTGGCGGTATTCAAGACGGTAATATCGATGCAGCATTCATCACTGCAGGTACACCTACTGGGGCAGTTGAAGGCTTAGGTGCTACAACAGAAGTTTCCGTCGTACCGATTGAGCAAGACAAGATTGATGCCATTATTGAAAAATATCCATACTATGCAGAGGACACGATTCCTGCGGGGACATACAGTAGTGTAGATGAAGAGATCAAGACTGTAGCAGTTCTTGCAATGCTTGCGGTGACAGACTCCTTATCAGAAGATGTTGTCTATGACATTACGAAAGCAATCTATGATAATGCGGACACGATTACACACTCTAAAGGGGAATTTATTACACCAGAAACAGGTGTTGAAGGAATCGGAATCGATTTCCACCCAGGTGCGGAGCGTTACTTCAAAGAAGCAGGAGTGCTTGATGAATAATTAACTGAATTTCGTGGCCGGCAATCAAGACGGTAGATTAGTTTTGAACGCCGGCCGTTTTATCACGTATTAACGGTCTGTAATACCCCCACCTCTAAGCATGAGGGTAACCCTACATGTGAAGGTGGGGGTATACAGTCCGTAAAACCCTGATTCTGTTCAACTAACATTCAGTGGGGGGGAGAAGAAACCCCCACTGAATGAAGTTTCACTTTATTGACGAAAAAACTGGTGGTTACATAGAATGAAATTTAAAAAGATGATTATTGCCTTTATAATCCTAGTGCTTATTGTCCTCATTTTATTTATCCCCACGCACACGGCACTCGTATTTTATAACGAAAATACGGAGGAGATTGCCGCTTTTCTACCGATGAATGAAGGGGATCAATTCGATATTATATTTACTCATTCCATCCACCTGACAGATGTTGAGGAGAAATATGTCGTAACAGCAGATTTAAATATTGAACAATATGAAATGATTTTTGAATCTTTTGGAATTGGGATGCCTTCCAATGCGGAGGAAGGTCAGACATTCGAAGTGAAGGATGGGTTGTATCACATTGGTAATATGAATAACATATTCGAATCTCTGCTTATCCGCAATGGAAAAACCGTGTCCGAACATCGGCTCCGCTGGCAATATGCGGGTGATGATGAAGTGCAGATGGTCTGGTTCAATGATTACTTTGAACCGGGTGCATGGTATACGGTGAAAATAGATAAACTTCCGTTATGGAAATACTTGAAAGGAGTGAAGATAGATGAGTGACAAAAATGAAAAGGTTGACGTTGAACAATTGTCGGAAGAAGAACAGCAGAAGTTGATGGAGAAATATGACACGGAATCAAACCAGAGAAAGTTAGGTGGGATTCTTGGATGGGTTGTCTTTCTTACCCTGATTGCTTTTTCTTTATTCCATCTTTACACCGGAGCATTTGGTGCCAAAACGGCATATATCCAACGGACGATTCACCTAGGATTTGCTTTATCACTCATTTTCTTACTATTCCCGGCGAAAAAGGGATTAAAGAAATCAAGTGTTCCATGGTATGACTGGATACTCATAATCTTGTCTATTATCGTTTGTGCATACTGGCCCTTATTCTATGATGATTTAGTAGTAAAGGTCGGTAGTATTGATAACACGCAAATGATTATTGGAGGAATAGCAATTCTGCTCGTTTTAGAAGCAGCAAGACGAGCGGTTGGTTTGCCAATCGTCATTATTGCATCCTTGTTTCTTGCCTATGCGTACTTTGGTCAGTCCATGCCAGGGATGCTCGCACACCGTGGGATGACGTTAAATCAGTTGATTAATACGATGTTCTTTACGACGGAAGGAATTTTAGGAACACCGATTCAAGTGTCTTCCACTTATATTTTCTTATTCCTGTTATTTGGGGCTTTTTTAGTTCAGACAGGTGTTGGACTTTACTTTAATGACTTGGCACTGGCAATTGCAGGACGCCGGGTTGGAGGACCTGCTAAAGTAGCGATTTTCTCAAGTGCTTTAAATGGTACAATCTCCGGAAGTTCTGTAGCGAATACGGTGACAACTGGATCTTATACGATTCCGATGATGAAACGGCTCGGATACAGACCAAACTTTGCTGGTGCGGTGGAAGCAGCCTCTTCAACTGGAGGGCAGATTATGCCACCGATTATGGGGGCAGCAGCGTTCCTTATGATTGAATTTGCGGGCGTTCCGTATTGGGATATTGCTAAAGCAGCGGTTATCCCCGCATTACTTTATTTCACTGGTATTTGGGTGATGACTCACTTGGAAGCGAAACGACTAGGGTTAGTTGGATTGCCAAAAGAAGAGCTGCCGGATAAAGTGCAAGTGTTGAAAAAACTGTACTTGCTCTTACCAATTCTAGCGATTGTCTATTTCCTGTTTGAAGGTTTTAGTATTGAGCGGACTGCTCTTTATGGTATCCTTGCTGCGATTCTTGTAAGTATGTTCAGTAAAGATACGAATATGTTCCTTGATGAGAATGGCAAATTTACTCTTGGTAAATTACTTACTGCGTTAACGGACGGCGCGCGGACGGCATTAGGTGTAGCGGCAGCGACAGCCTGTGCAGGGATTATTGTTGGAGTGGTGACAAGAAGTGGCCTCGGATTGAAATTAGGAAACAGTTTAGTTGGGCTCGCGGAAAGTATTGCATTTAATGATATGATGCTTATCTTGCTTACCCTATTCTTTACGATGATTACTTCTATTATTATTGGAATGGGGTCACCAACAACTGCTAACTATATTATTACTTCAACGATTGCTTTACCGGCGATTTTAACATTGAGTGATCAATTAGAAATGGCGATTCCAGTTCTAGCCGCCCACATGTTTGTGTTCTTCTTTGGAATTGTGGCGGATATTACCCCGCCAGTAGCGCTGGCGGCTTTTGCAGCTACGGGGATATCGGGCGGGGAACCGATACGTACGGGAGTGAATGCGACGAAGCTTGCAATTGCAGCCTTTATCATCCCGTATATGTTTATCTTTGAACCACAGCTCTTGATGATCGATGTCACCTTTCTAGGCTTGACATGGATTATTATTACGGCTCTTACCGGTATGATTGCAATTGGAGCAGGCCTAATCGGGTATTGGTACCGGAAGCTGGCCTGGTTTGAGCGGATCATTGCCTTTGTTGCGGGTATCTTGCTCATGTACCCAGAAGGAAACTCTGACCTGATTGGAGCAATTATTTTCGCAGTTATGCTTGTGATTCAGTTCATGGGTAAAAATAAAACTAACAGCAATGAGGAAAAGCAAGCGGCAAATGCGTGAATGAAAGTTTATAAGAGAAGGGAGGCCCTGATATCCAGGAGCCTCTCTTTTGCTTATTATTATCAATTCGGTATCATGAAGGATAGACTAAATATTGATATAAAGGCTGGTTGGATATGAAAAGGCAATATGACTTTACGGAAGGAAATATTTTAAAGCAATTATTCTATTTCTCCTGGCCGATTCTGCTTACGAACTTACTGCAGACATCCTATCAATTTATCGATAGTTTATGGGTTGGTAACTTACTCGGCGCAACTTCGCTTGGAGCAATTGGAATATCTAGTACGATTCTATTCACTGTTCTCGCGTTTATTATCGGACTAAATAATGCGGCGCTCACAATTCTTTCCCAGCAAAAGGGGAAGCAGAATGATGATGGCTTGAAGCGCTATTTGAACGCATTTGTTGTGCTTTTGACCTCACTCGCTGTCCTCCTCGGTATCATTGGTTTCTTCTTCGCTGAACAATTATTGAATCTATTAGGCACGCCGGAAACGATGTTACATGATGCAAAGGCGTATCTCCAAATTAATTTCATGGGGATTTTATTTTTATTTGGGTACAACTTCATCAGTACGGTCATGCGTGCACTTGGTGATAGTAAGACGCCACTTCGGTTTGTAACAGTCGCCGTACTTGCAAACATTGTCCTTGATCCGTTATTTATTTCGGCGTTTGGCTGGGGAATTCAAGGGGCTGGCTATGCAACGATTGTGTCTCAGGGACTTGCATTTCTATATGGATTCTTTCATATGAGACGTGAGCGCTTGGCACCGTTTACCGTTCCAACCATTCCTGCTATAAAAGATATTCGTCTGATCTTTCACCTTGGTATTCCATCTGGTCTGCAGATGGCGGTTATTTCAGCCGGTTCCGCTGCAATCATGAGTGTCGTTACGTCATTTGGAGGAGCGGTTGTTGCCGGGTTTACAAGTGCGCAACGTCTCGATAGTATTATCATGCTCCCCGCACAAGCATTAAGTACAGCTATAACGAGCATGGCAGGACAAAACATAGGAGTAAGAAACTGGAAACGGGTAGACAAAATTGCAAAATACGGTGTGTTATTTAACTTTGCGATTATGGTTACGATTGGCATATTCATTATTTTATTTGGTGAATATGGAATCAAATTGTTTACGCGCGATGAGACCTCAGTTGGTTTCGGTGCCAGATATTTATCGATTATTGCACTCTGTTATCCATTTTTAGGAATTAACTTTATTTTAAATGGAGTTGTACGGGCAGCAGGAGCGATGTATCAAGTGCTCATCTTAAATTTATTATCCTTTTGGGTGTTGCGTTATCCGCTTACTTGGCTCTTCTCTAAGTGGTTCGGTGAAACAGGGATTGCGATGGGGATGGGTGTAAGCTTTATGATTAGCAGTATTTTTGCATTTTTATATTATCGTTATGGAAGATTCCGAGAAAAAGACTTATTCGAATCGAAAGATAATTAGTATAATGATAGAATAGAATTAGTTGCAGAAAAAGGAGGAATTTACATTGGTAAAAGCAATTCACACAGAAAATGCACCAGCAGCAATCGGGCCATATTCACAAGCGATCCAGGCAGGAGAATTCCTATATATTTCCGGACAGATTCCAGTCGATCCGGAAACAGGGGAGATCGCAGAAGGTATTGAGAAACAGACAGAACAAGTAATGGAAAATCTAAAGGCAATCTTAAGAGAAGCGGAGACCGATTTTTCCCAAGCGGTTAAATTTACGATTTATTTAAGCTCTATGGAACACTTTGGCTCGGTGAATGAAGTTTATGGTTCATACTTAATCGAGCCTTATCCGGCACGAGCTACAATTGAAGTGAGCCGGTTACCGAAAGATGTTCTAGTGGAAATTGATTGCATTGCGCATATCGGGTAATCGAGGGGATTTCCTATTCTTGACTTAATTCGCTGTCCGTCCGGAATATGGAGTGTTCTTAGAGGAGTGGAAATTACAGACCGTTAATACGTGATAAAGTGAAACTCATTCAGTGGGGAATCCTTACTTCCCCACTGAATGTTAGTTGAACAGAATCAGGTATTTACGGACTGTTTATCCCCAGCCTTCGCATATTGGGTTCCCTTATGTTTAGAGTAAGGGATATTACAGACCGTTAATACGTGATAAGCGCCGGCTTTTTTCGACAAAAGGGACCAAATTATTTCCTGGGAAATGACGAACAAAGTCGAAAGCTCCCTTGCAGGTTAAAAACGCGATTCGTTTCGCAACACGTGGGACTGCAATTACTCTTCCCATCGAAGGGCGTTTGCACCAGCGCAACCTGTGCGGTGTAGCAATGAAAAAAGAAGAACTTGCTCATTCAAATTGAGCAAGTTCTTCTTTTATGGCAACTCTTATTTTATCAAGGCATTCTTCCGGTGTTTTCCCGAAGACTCTCTTGTTATTGACTAATGCATACGGGCGGACGGCACATAATCCACAGAAGTTCAAGCATTCATTCATGATGACTGCAACTTCCGGAAATTCGGATTCTAAAATACCTTCAACATCGACTAACGTAATGGTATTTCCATCGCAAATTTCTACGACAACAATTCCCAATTCCATCACACTTTCTCTGTAGGCTAAACTTGTATGCCTATGTTGTCCTATTATTGTTGCTAGTATAATCGGATGCTTGTCTAAATGCAATAATTCTGCATGGAAAGGCCGGAACTAAGCGTTAAGCTTTTGTTCCGGCCTGTTTGTTTATTCGTCTATTTATTGTTTAAGCATAGAAAACAGTTTCGAATCTTTTTCTTCGTATTCGGATGTGTACCATGTGTAAAGCATGATGACACCACTTAGGATAAGTAGTCCGCTTGTAATATAGAAGACGGCAGAGAAACCGAATGATGCTGCAATCAGACCACCGAGTGCAGGTCCGATGACGTTACCTAAAAAGCGAAGGCTGGTATTGTAACCAAGGACTTCCCCTTGCATCGATAGTGGAGCGGCTTGCCGGATATAAGCGATCCTAAGTGGCACAATTCCACCGAGAGCGACACCAAGCAGGAATCTTAGAATAACAAGCTGCCATACACTTGAGACTAAGGCGCCTGGTAAATAGACAAGCCCTGCAGCGAATAAGAGGACCGTTAGTACTTTGACATGACCAACCTTATCTCCGAGCTTACCTAATCTGCGCGAAAATAGAAGATTCCCGAGTCCTGCTGCCGAGAATGCCATTCCGGCGAAAAAGGCGATGTTCACTGGTCCATGAATTTCCTCTACGAATAAAGAGAGGATTGGCTGGATACTGAAATGCGCCACTTGTATGAGTAACGATAACAACATAACGACAAGCAGTACCGGTCTACTGATAATATGCTTCAGCACTTCTTTACTAGTATATGTTTTATAGTCTCGTTCATCTTTTGAAACTTTAATTTGAACTTCTTTAACGAAGAATACGAGAATAGCAGAGATGAAGATTGTAACGGATACCCATTTGAATGTATTCATAAATCCAAACGCATCTGCTAAAGCCCCGCCGAGCATTGGTCCCATTAATGCACCGGTGACACTACCTGTCTGTAGGGTGCCAAGTACTTTACCAGCTGTTTCTTTAGGTGTTTGAACAGCTATAAGCGCCTGGGACATTGGAATAAAGCCTGTCACAATTCCCATAATTAATCGCAATAAAAAAAGCTGCCAAACTGTTGTGGCAAACCCCATCAATAGTACAGATAGTCCAATCCCGACGGCGGACATGATCAAAATCTTTTTTCTTCCGTAACGGTCGCCAATTTTACCCCAGATCGGTGAAAAGATAAATGCAGTAATGAACGTAACTGCAAATGTCAGTCCCGACCACGTTTGCACATACGCATCAGAGAAATTACCCATTGAAGCGATGTACAATGAAATAAATGGAACTACCATTGTCATACTTCCGCTAACAAAAAAGTTAGCAAACCACATGATTGCCAAATTCCGATTTGTTATTCGATGATAACTAATTTGTAATGCCCTTCCTTCCAACGAAATGTTTCGTTACTCTAAATATAACGTATCCCGAAGTAAAAATAAAGGGATTAGCTCATACAGTGAAACTTCATTTAGAGGGTCTTTCCTCTGAATGTTACGTGAGCCAATCGGGCCGTTGCTGGTTGTTAAATCTCCCTATCTAGCTATCTATATTCCTGAAATTTTTTGATGGAGTAATCTTATCTCCAGTACTACTATTATAAATACATAAAGTTCCAAAATGTAAAGGCGGCTATTTTATAGTGTTCATTTTTCCAGAGAAAAGGTATAATAAGTGCAAGTTCCCTTTCTGTAAATAGGGAGCAAGGGAAGAAGACAGTTAACTTCTCTACTAAAGGAGTGTTTACAATGCGAAAACTAACAAAATCGATATTATCCCTTCTATTAATAGCAGTATTATCGGTCGGCCTTGCTACACCTGCAGGGGCCGTATCTGAAAGCATCCTCATTTATGGGGAGAAACTTTCAGAGTCCCAGCGTCAGGAAGTCCGGGCTGCATTAAAGATTGGTGAGAATGCTGCGGTGGAAGAACATGATGTGACCGGACAAGATTATGCGAATTACATTGACGGGAACCCAAATGCGAATATGTATTCTTCTGCACTGATTACGATGGACAATGGCGGAGAAGGGCTCGTCGTTAATATCTTGACACCGGGAAACATTACGAAGGTAACAAGTGAAATGTACGAGAACGCACTGCTTACTGCCGGTGCTGAAAATGTGACGGTTGATGTCGTCTCGCCAGTTGCGGTAACCGGACACTCGGCACTAACTGGTATTTATAAAGCGTATGATGTGGAAGGGGTAGAGCTCGATAAGGAGCGGATGGAGCTTGCAAATGATGAGCTCGTTGTAGCGACAGATCTCGCTGAAAATGAAGATGTCTCAGAAGAAGATGTCGCTCATCTTTTAACGGAAATTAAGCAAATGATCGCCGAACAGAACCCGGTAACGCGGGAAGAAGTAGAAGAAATTGTGTCTGAACAATTAAGTAGACTGGAAATCAATTTAAGTGATGAAGACAGGCAAATGTTGATCAACCTAGTGGACCGGATGCGCGAGTTGGATATTGATTTCGGTAGTGTGCGTGATCAATTAAAGGATATCGCAAAAAGTGTTGCTGATCGGGCTGAAGAGCTAGGTCTTGATGAAGGATTTTGGAAAAAAGTTGCCAACTTCTTCTCCGAGATGTTCGGAGCATTGAGCAATTTCTTTAAAGGATTATTTAACTAAAACAAAGGCGCAAGTGCCCTTACAGAGCGGACGTGGCTAGTACTCTCATAGTTAGTTATCTGCAGCATTTCCATTTTGTGGTTCCTCGTGTAAGTACAAAGGCAGGGGTGTTTTATACTCCCTGTCTTTTTTTTGTAATATTGTAATATACTTTTATGCTTATACCTGCTAATATTTCAAGAACATTACACCTAGGCGATTATGTAGGAAAACTGTAACTCCTGTCACGGACTCTTAATTCTCCTGTAACTGTATTCCTCTTTTTCCTGTGGTACTATAGTGATTGTCAGAAATTAAGGAGGAATTGATTTGAAGAAAATAGTAGCGGCTTTAGTGACGGGATTAGTCTTGTCAAGTGCAGCTGTAACTACTGCTTCAGCAGAACAGCACGAAGTTCAATCAGGAGAAAACCTATGGGATATCGCAAATGAGTACAATACAACGGTTGACAAACTTGTCCAAGTCAATGATTTAAAAACGACAGTAATTCAACCAAAGCAAACTTTATATATAAATAACACATACGTCGTACAACAAGGAGATACCTTACTCAGCATCGCAAAAGAACACCAAGTTTCCCTCGAGGAACTAAAACAGTGGAATGACTTGGATTCAGAACTGATTGTCATTGGTCAGAAATTAGAAATCCAAGGTGTAGCTGTCGATCAAACGGTAAGCGAGGCTCCTAAAGCAAAAGAAGAACAACCGGCTGCGAAGAAGGAAGAAGCACAAGCAACACAACCGGCACCAGAACAACAAACAAGCAGCAATAAAGAAGATTCATCTAATAAAACAAAAGAACAAAAGCCCGAGGGGAAAACAATTTCCGTAACATCAACTGCATATACAGCAAGTTGTGATGGTTGTTCAGGAGTTACTGCCACTGGCATTGACTTGAATAAGGATCCGAACGCTAAAGTAATCGCGGTAGACCCAAGTGTGATTCCCTTAGGTACGAAAGTTCATGTAGAAGGTTATGGTTACGCAATTGCAGGTGATACCGGCGGAGCAATTAAAGGAAATAAAATTGACGTTCACGTCCCATCGAAAGGCGAAGCAACTAACTGGGGTGTGCGTACTGTTAACGTAACAATTGTAGAGTAATAGATTTAGAATACTAACACATAGATAAAAAGGAAAGCATCCATTTAAATGGGGTGCTTTCCTTTTGTGCTTAATTTATATATTTCCTTTGGTGAATGCGATTAGAGTGACAGGAAGTTTATCACGCATTAACGGTCTGTAATACCCCCAATGAATGAAGTTCCACTTTATGGAGGAAAAAATCGGGGTAGCTTTTAACTTTTGCTCGTGTCTATGTTAAACTTATAGAGAGAAAAGTAAGCGCATACATCATTGTGTTAGGGAGGGTTTATTCATATGTCTAGTAAAGCGTTGGAGCAGTTTCTGCGTGATAATATTGCAGATTTAAAGAACAGGGGTTTATATAATGAAATTGATACGGTGGAAGGAGCGAATGGACCGGAGATACAAATCGGCGGCCGAAAGCTGATCAATCTTTCCTCAAACAACTATCTGGGACTTGCAACGAACGATACGCTTAAAGTAGTGTCGAAAGAGGCAATTGACACCCATGGAGTAGGAGCAGGGGCAGTCCGAACGATCAATGGCACACTTGATTTACATCAGAAGTTAGAAGAAAAAATAGCAGCATTTAAAGGAACAGAAGCGGCAATTTCCTATCAGTCTGGTTTTAATTGTAATATGGCTGCCATTTCGGCTGTCATGAACAAGGATGACGCTATTTTATCCGATGCATTAAACCATGCCTCGATCATTGATGGCTGCCGGCTTTCCCGAGCGAAAATCATTCGCTATAAGCATTCGGATATGAATGACTTACGAAAGCAAGCAAAGGAAGCGGTTGAGTCTGGTAAATATAATAAAATTATGGTCATAACGGACGGCGTTTTTTCAATGGATGGGGACATTGCAAAACTTCCTGAAATCGTGGAGATTGCGGAAGAACTAGACCTCATCACATATGTCGATGATGCTCACGGGTCTGGTGTACTTGGAAACGGTGCCGGAACAGTAAAACATTTCGGTCTCCAGGATAAAGTTGACCTGCAGATGGGGACGTTATCAAAAGCAATTGGCGTTGTCGGAGGTTATGTAGCAGGGAAACAAAACCTGATTGATTGGTTGAAGGTCGCTTCTCGTCCGTTTTTATTCTCGACAGCAGTTACCCCGGCAGATGCAGCAGCGAGTACAAAGGCAATCGAACTATTAATGGAAAGCAATGAATTAGTTGAGAAGCTTTGGGAAAATGGTGCTTATTTGAAAGCGGAATTGAAAAAGTTAGGCTTTGATATTGGGAATAGTGAAACACCAATCACCCCAGTCATTATCGGCGAGGAGAAAGTGACACAGGAATTCAGCAAACGTTTGTTTGAATCTGGTGTCTATGCAAAATCGATTGTCTTCCCGACGGTTCCGCGGGGTACTGGACGTGTCCGCAATATGCCAACAGCAGCACATACGAAGGAAATGCTTGATGAGGCGATTGAAGTTTATAAAAGAATTGGGAAAGAGATGGGCATGATTGAATAAGAAGAATATAGATATAGAAAAAGAGTGAAAGGAATTTTGCCATGAAAAAAATTCTCGTAACAGGCGCATGCGGCCAAATCGGTTCGGAATTGGTGATTAAACTACGAGAGCTTTATGGAGAAAATAATGTGGTTGCGACAGATATTAAGAAACCGCAAGATGGGTCAGAAGATTCCTTATTTGAAATAGTAGATGTCATGGATGAGAAGCATCTCTATGAAACTGCGAAAAAGCATCAAGTGGATACGGTGCTGCACTTAGCTGCAATATTATCATTTAAAGCAGAGGAAACGCCAAGGCTTGCCTGGAGATTAAACATGGGCGGCTTGGTAAACGCCTTAGAAGTTGCTCGCGAGCTTAATCTAAAGTTTTTCACACCAAGTTCCATCGGTGCCTTTGGTCCGAAAACACCAAAGGAAAACACCCCACAGGAAACATTGCAACGGCCTACCACGATGTATGGGATTAATAAAGTGGCGGGAGAGCTACTCGCGGACTATTACTTCGAGCGTTATGGTGTTGATACGAGAAGTGTTCGTTATCCTGGACTCATTTCTTCCAAAACATTGCCAGGAGGAGGCACGACCGATTATGCTGTCGAGATATTCTATGAAGCACTGAAAAATAAAAAATATAAGTGCTATATTGCTGAGGGGACATATATGGATATGATGTATCTTCCCGATGCGCTTCAGGCGGTGATTGATTTAATGGAAGCAGATCCGGATAAACTCATTCACCGAAACGCATTTAATATTACAGCATTCTCCGCCGCCCCAGAAGATTTCGGGGAGGTGATTCAACAGTATATCCCGGATTTCCAGATGACTTATGAAGTCGACCCGGTCCGGCAAAGGATTGCGGATAGCTGGCCGAACCGCCTTGACGCAACAGCGGCTAGAGAAGAGTGGGGATTTAAATATAATTATGATTTGGAAAAAATGGCGAAGGAAATGCTTGAGCTGTTAAGTAATAAATTAGGGTTAAACTATGTATCTTGAGATTAAGCGAATCAGAAAAAAGATATGAAGAAATACGTGTGTATTTCGTTCATGTCTTTTTCTTGTTGAAATACTTTTGTAGTTGAATAGCTGCAGACGCTGTTTCTTTGGTTGAATAGAAGTGCTCTAATCGCTTGAACAGCCGCTGACATCGTTCCTTTGGTTGATAAGGAGTACACTAGTCGTTAGGAATACTGCTGACGTCAAATCTTTTGTTGTTTACAGAAGTTCTATCCGTTCGAGCCACTACTAAAGTCAGTTCCCTCAACCGATTATAAGTGCTCTAGCACCCAGCACCCGAGCACAAATCGCTATTTTAGTATGATGCAATACGAAAAACGTCCCTCCATAAAAAGAGGAACGTTCATCTTATGCATACATTTTATCGATTTCTTTCTGCAATGCTTGATCACGCACATAATCATCGTAGCTCATCTGTTTATCGACAATCCCGCTTGGTGTAATTTCAATCAGGCGGTTCGCGATACTATTTACAAATTGATGGTCATGAGATGTAAACAGCATGGAGCCTTTAAATTTGATCAATCCATTGTTTAGGGATGTAATCGATTCTAAATCCAGGTGGTTTGTCGGCTCATCCAAGAGAAGCACGTTCGCATTGGAAAGCATCATTTTCGAAAGCATGCAGCGAACTTTTTCTCCACCGGAAAGGACCTTCGCCTTCTTCAACGCCTGTTCTCCGGAGAACAGCATTCTCCCTAGGAAGCCACGGAGGAATGTTTCTGTTTGGTCCTCTGGTGAGTATTGCCGGAGCCAGTCAACAAGATTCAATTCTACTCCCTCGAAGTACTCTGAGTTGTCTTTTGGGAAATAGGACCGGGAAGTCGTCACGCCCCATTTAAATGTCCCAGCATCAGGTTCCATTTCACCCATTAAAATTTTAAACAATGTCGTTTTCGCAATATCATCGCGGCCGACGAGTGCAATCTTATCATCCTTATTCATGATGAAGCTTACATTATCAAGCACGACCGTATCGCCAATTTTCTTCGTTAACCCTTCTACGCGCAGTAAGTCATTCCCGATTTCCCGCTCCGGTGTGAAAGCAACATATGGATATTTTCTCGAAGAAGGCTGGATATCATCAAGCGTAATATTATCAAGCATCTTTTTCCGGGAAGTCGCCTGCCTTGACTTCGAGGCATTCGCACTAAAACGAGCGATAAAGGCTTGGAGCTCTTTAATCTTCTCTTCCTTTTTCTTATTGGCGTCGGCTGCCATTTGTGCCGCTAATTGACTCGATTCATACCAGAAGTCATAGTTTCCGACCGTAATCTGAATCTTACCGAAGTCTACGTCAGCAATATGAGTACAAACTTTGTTCAAGAAATGACGATCGTGGGAGACGACAATGACGGTATTCTCAAAGTTGATCAGGAATTCTTCTAACCACTGAATCGCTTGGATATCAAGACCGTTCGTCGGCTCGTCAAGTAAGAGAATATCAGGATTCCCGAATAAACTTTGGGCAAGCAGGACTTTAACCTTCTCATCATCTGCAAGCTCGGACATCAACTTATCATGAAGCTTTTCACCAATACCTAATCCTTTCAAAAGAATTGCAGCATCAGACTCTGCTTCCCAGCCGTTCATTTCCGCGAATTCGCCCTCAAGCTCAGCAGCTCGAATTCCATCAGCTTCAGAGAAGTCTTCTTTCATATAAATTGAATCCTTTTCTTGCTTTACTTCGTATAATTTACTATGACCCATTAAAACGACTTCAAGCACTGGATATTCTTCGTAAGCGAAGTGATCCTGTTTTAATACAGCAAGCCGCTGGCCAGGAGTAAGGGACACTCCTCCAGTCTGAGGCTCAATCTCGCCGGATAAAATTTTAAGAAAAGTGGACTTACCTGCACCATTCGCACCAATTACTCCATAACAGTTACCTGGAGTAAATTTCAAATTGACATCTTCAAACAGCTTCTTATCGCCGAAACGTAAGCTGACATTTGTAACTGTAATCATATAAATCCTCCATTATAAAAAATCCAGGCTGTTTAAAACGAACAACCTGCACGATTCGTATTAATCGTAACTATCCACAGTAAGCTTACGTTATTTGAAGGGATTCGTCAATGAAAAATCGCTTGTCTTACGCATTTTAACAGGGATTGAACAAGTACCCGAAAAAAATAATAAAATGGTTAAAAAAAGAACTTGGCGAAAAATGATTTTTGTGTAATAGTAGATTGTAGCTCGCCTCTTTATATGGACTGAAGAAAGGGGGAATGATAATGAAAGAAAGAGAGATTTATTTTCTATTTACAGATACGGGAACCAGTTTAGCAAAAGTGATCAACTTCTTTACGAGGCGGGATTTGAATCATGTCTCCATATCCTTTACGAAGGATTTTACAACAGTATATAGTTTTGGTAGGAAACGGCCTAAAAATCCATTTATTGGTGGGTTTGTCCAAGAGGATATAACGAGTGACTTCATGGCAAACGCGAACTGTGCCGTTTATTCACAAACGGTCAGTGAAGAAGAATACCGAACGATGGTGAGGAAAATACAAGAGATAGAGATGAGGCAGCATGAATATCGTTATAATTTCATCGGATTGTTCGGTGTTCTGTTCCGAGTTAAAATAAAACGGCGTTCGGCCTTATTCTGTTCCCAATTTGTGGCGACTGTAGTCCAAGATTCAGCGAAATTCAATTTTGAAAAGCCGACCTATTTTATAACACCGTATGATATCCGGAAGTCATTGGAAAACAAACTGATCTACTACGGGAAACTAAAATATTACAGAGAAAGCTTACAACCGCTTCCGGCACCCCAGCTAGTCCTGGGTGAACGCACCATACCAAAGCAATCATTTTTATTTCATATATCTAATAAATTTAAACGTTTAGTCATTAAATAGGAGGAACCGTCGCTGCAGAGCGAGAGGCTCCTTTTTTTATGGATTATCGTTAAGAATCGCTTGTTTTGGTGGAACAGGTGCGGAAGGAGGGTGAAGTGTGCTGAGTGAAAGGAAGAAAGTATATAATAAGGAAGATTTGGAGTCCCAGCTCTTTAGGAGTTGGGACTTTTTTTGATGTGAACAATAAGCTGTTAGACCGTTCTCTATAAAGGACAAAGGTTTTTCATTAAATACTCACCGCCAAGATAGTTCCTTGTACTCATAATTCGAATAATTTCGATGGCCTTCAAAAGATTTGTATAGTTTTTGTTTAGAAAGCATATCTATACTTAGGTTTGGTAAAAAATGAAGGGAAAGGGATACGAGGAATGTCTAGGGAAATGGGCAGTAGAATCAGTATATTGTTCGCAGTAATGTTACTGTTTCAAACCTTGCTAAGCAGTTTTGCTTATCCGGGCCAGATTTTTGCAACAGGTTATAATGACTCTGTCTTTACCGGTATTGTGGCCGAAGAGACAGGCGAACAACAGGATTCCTGGCATGGAACAGTTGAATTGGTCGACGTACAAATTAATTGGTCCATCGAACATCTAGAGATTGAACCAGGAAACACGGACTCGCTTCAACTTTCTGATGATCTGTCAATAGATGAGAATCAAACAGGAAGACTTCTTACGAAAGAGGGAGTGGATATTGGGGAATATGCAGCTACAACAAACAATACCGTAGTGGTAACCTTCGAGGAAGCAACGGAAGAATATCCATACGCTAAGGGAGAATTTGTTGTGGAGGCGACGAAGCTACATGTGGAAAGTGAAGATGTTAGCTCAGAAGAAGTTGCTGAAGAGGAAGATGAATCTACAACAAATCTTGAAGAGGAGGTTAATGTGGTAGAAGAAACTCTTGAAGAAGACGAGGAAGCTTCAGAGGAAGTGGGAAACGAAGAAACATCTGAAGAGGATTCCACTGAGCAAGATATAGCAAATGTGGAAGATGAAGAACTTACTGATGAAAAAGATTCAGAAGATAAATCAGCAGAAAAGAAAGAGGAGAAGGAAAGAACAGCTGGTACGTTTGCTGAATTGAAGAATATCTTTACCTTTAAAAGCTTTACATTTGATGGTAATGAGATAGAAGACGGTTCTATCATTGATATAGATGACGGTACTGTAGTCCAAATAGAATTTCATTGGGAAACAGACAACCATGCTAAAAGCGGTGACACCGTATCGATGCAGCTTCCGGACATATTTAAACAGGTTAATATAACAAATCAACCAATAATAACTGACGGTGTAAATGTTGGAGAGTATAGTATTATTGATGGCGAACTTAGATTTGTCTTTAATGAAAATATTGAAGATAGTGCTGTTCAAAACGGCTTTGTAGGTTTAAATTTACAATTTAATTTAGAAAAATTCCAAGAAAATACAATACAAGAGATCCATTTTAATGATAAAAGTGATAAAACACTTACGGTCATTGCAAAACCAAAAGGGGATATTAGTGCTATCACAAAAGAAGGTCATCCTGATCGAGATTTGAATGCAAGAGAAATAACTTGGACAATCGATATTATGAATGACCATGAGGAACCAATGACAAATGCAACTTTAGAGGATGTTATTCCAGATGGCTTAGGTGTACCAAGAGATTTTGTTATCAATAAATTATCTGTTGGATTGAATGGAGATAAGCGCGTTGGTGATGAATTTAATGCAAATCCGCAAGTGGATGGCAATAAATTTAATATTGAATTTGAAAATATAGCACCATACCAAGGTTATAGAATTCAATATACAACAACGATAGAAGATTATACGATTGATAGTTTTACAAATGACGCATTGTTTTCTTATGAAGGTTCGGAATTACATGCGGAGGCAACTGTAGGTGGACTTGAGCGAAGCAATCCAATAGAAAAAAGTGGAGTGTATAATGATAAAACTGGACAAATAGACTGGACGATTATAGTTAATGAATCTGGTGGTGAGATTGATGAGGCAATTGTAAGGGATGAACTACCAGATGAATTGAGTTTAGTAGAAGGATCTATAAAAGTTCATAAGTTTAATAGCAATTGGAATTGGATAGAAGAAAGAAGTGCTGAGAAGTTCCCAATCAATTTAGGTCAAGTAGGATCTGATGAAATTTATCAAATTACATTTAGCACAAATATCGACTGGTCAAAAGTTAATGATGGGGATTATCAACTTGACAATGAATTTACGAATCACACTGAATTATACGATGGAGAAATGAAAATAGGGGAAGATGATGCGAAGGTAGAGTATTCGAGACAGTCACTCCTTGAAAAATCAGGAAACTCCAATGTAGATTATGACAATAAAACACTTACTTGGACGATTGATGTTAATAAAGCGAAACATCCAGTAAATAATGTTGTTGTAACCGATTTGATTCCAGCGGGATTGAACATTTCTGAAGATGATATTCTTATAAAAGATGAAGAAGGAAATGAAATTACGGCTGAAAGTATAACAATTTCAGATGCAGATGATGGAAAACAGAAAGTTAGAATAGACTTAGGAAATATTGGTGACAAACATATTAAAATTACCTATACAACTGAAATTGAAAACTTTAAGATCGATAACTTTGACAATGCCGCTTTTATGGAAGGTGATGGCATCGGTGAAGGTACACCTGGTGATAATCATGAAATAACGCCCCCAGCAAATAGCTTTGCCAAAAAATTTGGTGGGATAGATTATAATGAGAAAACTATTGATTGGAATCTTACAGTTAATCCAATAAGAGAAGATATAGCTGAATTAAAAATAGTTGACACCTTTCCTAACAAAGGGTTGATACTGTTACCGGAAACACTAAAAGTAACCATTGGAAATCAAACTCTTAAAGAAGGTATAGATTATAATTTATCGCCAAATACAGAGGGGGAAGAGACTGGCTATCACAAAGGATTTATACTTGAATTTTCTGGAGATAGCTTACCGTTAAATGCTCAGGTTAATATAACGTATAAAACGTCATATGATCCACAATTAGAAGTTGAAGGTCATAATCCAGATCCGCATATAGGTGAAGAAAACCAAGCGAGAATTTATAAAAACCAAGCTACATTCATCGGAAAAACTGTAAATAATAATGATTTTACAGTAGAGAGAGATGCACAAACAACAGTGAGAGAAGATTCTTGGAACAGTGGTAAAAAAGAAGGCCAACGTGTCCGCAAAGACAGTAAAGGAAACCTGGTTGATGGCTGGCAAAGTGGTTCAGAAAGAAAAATTGCTTGGCAGCTATATACGAACTACCAAAAGCAAAACCTTGGACCGGGTGTTGTCATTACAGATACATTGGCTTATGAAGGAACGATTGATCCAAACAGTATCAAAGTATCAGTCTATGAGGTAGCTGCTAATGGTGGAACAAACATTACAGGACCTGAGATAGATGACTATACAGTTACCGTTGAAGGTGATGAGTTCACTTTAACATTTAATGATAATTTTGAAGTAAAAGAAAGATATGTCATCGAATTTACAACAACAGTTCCAAATATTTCGCAACCAAAATACACAAACAACGCAAAAGTTAAAGTTGGCGGGGATGAATATCTTTACTCAGGAACGGTTAATTATGACAAACATAATCGATTCCTGGAAAAAGGAACGATTGGACTGGACGGTAATCAAGTTTTCACCGGAGAGGAAATTGACTGGCAAGTTACTGTGAATGAAGGTCTATCAACTATCTTGCAGGATGTTGTCATTACAGATACGATAAGTCCCGGATTAGTTTACGTTGAAGACAGTCTGAAAATCACTAAATTGGGTGAACCCACTTTAGTGAAAGGCGAAGATTACTCTCTTGAAGTAACCGTAAATGAGAATGACGAGACCATATTAGAAATCAAATTATTAGATGATCTAGAAGAGACCTTAGTGTTAAACTACACAACTGTTGTAACAGAAACAGATGGTGAAGTTAACAATACTGTTAGTTTTAAAGGAACTGGCATCGATGAAAAAACGGTTGAATCTGAACGTATAAGTGCAAGAGAATTTTCTTGGGTAGGCGGAGAATTTAACCCAAAAAGAGGAGCAATTGTGGTTACAAAGGTAGACTCTGAGGAAGAAGAAGTAATTGCAAATAATGAAGCTACCTTTATCCTTGAGTTTGACTTAAATGGTGAAAGAGTCCAATTTGGAGATGAATTCACTACAGAAAATGGTGTTCTGGAAATAGGTAACTTGCCTCTTAGAACCTATTATCTTATAGAGGTGGAGTCACCAAATGGATATGTTTTATCAAATGAAGAAATAGAAATGAACGTGGATGAACCATATGGTAACAACAAAAAAGTTTTTGAAGTAGATTTTGAGAATACAAAGGAAAAAAAAGATATAACTGGAACTAAGGTATGGAAGGACGGAGAATCCGTTAGACCAGATTCTATCCAGCTTCAATTATATAGAGGTGGGGAAGCCTATGGTGAACCTGTTACCTTAGAAGATGGAGAAACAGAATATACTTGGACTGATTTAGATGTAACAGATATTGATGGAAAGGTATATGATTACACGGTTGATGAAGTTCAGGTTCCAGACAATTTTAAGAAGACAATATCAGGAGATGGCTTAACTGTTACAAACGAATATCAGGTTGAACAAGTAACTGTCTCTGTGAATAAGGAATGGGTAGATGCAAATGACCAAGACGGCTTGCGTCCTGATTTTATCAAAGTGAAACTGCTTGCAAATAATGAGGAAACAGATCTTGAATTAACTCTAAATGCAGAAAACGGCTGGGAAGGTGCATTCACTGAATTACCAGCAACAGACCGTGCAGGGAATGAAATCACCTACACAATCGAGGAAGTAGCTGTTAAGGGTTATGAAAGTGAAGTAGAAGTTAATGAAGAAAATCCATTTGATTTCAAGCTTACAAATACCCATGTACCGGAATTAATTAATGTAGAAGGCACAAAAAAATGGGATGACGCCAATAACCGAGATGGTAATCGCCCAGAAACTATTACGGTAAATCTTTTAGCAGATGGTAAGCAACTTGATTCTGTTGAAGTAACAGAAGAAGACAATTGGAAGTACAGTTTTACAGGTTTGCCAAAATATAAAGCTGGAAAAGAAATTACCTACACCGTTACAGAGAGTACGGTAGAAGATTATTCTCAAGAAATTGACGGCTATAATATTACGAACAGCTACACACCAGAAGAAACAGTAGTCACTGTGACGAAGCATTGGGATGATGCGAATAACCAGGATGGTAATCGTCCAGAAAGCATTCAAGCACAATTAACGGCAGATGGCGAATCATTTGGTGAACCAATCGAGTTAACGTAGGAAAATAATTGGACTCACACATGGTCAGAGCTACCATTAAATAGTGATGGAAAACCAATCAAGTATTCCGTAAAAGAAATATCAGAACTAGAGGAATATGATATGGCAGTGAATGATGAGGATCACAGTAACATTATCATCACAAACAGCTACACACCTGAGGTAACTAAAGTTTCTGGAGCAAAAACATGGAATGATGGTGACGACCAAGATCGTAAACGTCCAGATTCCATCACTGTAAATTTACTAGCAAATGGTGAGCAAGTTGATTCTGCTGAGGTAACTGCAGAAGACAAGTGGAAATACAGCTTCACAGACTTACCGAAATATAATGCCGGTGAAGAAATTGTATATACCGTTACTGAAAACTCAGTAGACAAATATACAACAGAAATTGATGGTTATAATATTAAAAACCATTACACACCTGGACAGACAAGTGTCACGGTTACTAAAAATTGGCAAGATAAAGATAATCAAGATGGCAAACGCCCTGATGCTATCGAAGTACAGTTAACAGCAAATGGTGATACGATCGGTGACCCTGTTGAATTATCAGAAGAGAATAACTGGACTTACACATGGACAGAACTCGATGAAAAAGCAGCAGGAGAAGTAATTGATTATTCTATAATAGAATTAACCAATTTACCAGGGTATGAGATAGAAGTTAATGATGAAGATAGTGGGAACATCATTATTACAAATAGCCATACACCGGAAAAGATCAATATCGGTGGGACTAAAACGTGGGATGACGCCGATAACCAAGATGGAATTCGTCCAGACTCGATTACTGTGAATCTATACGGCAACGATCAATTAATTAAAACAGCTATCGTGATGGAGGCAGACGATTGGAAGTATCAATTTACAGATTTACCGAAATTCGAAAATGGTAATGAAATTGTCTACACGATCACTGAAGATGCGGTGGAAGGCTATGACACGATAATTAATGGTTTTAACATTACAAACAGCCATACAGCAGAACTAACCGAAGTAACCGGCACGAAAACGTGGGATGATGCTGACAACCAAGACGGCGTTCGCCCAGACTCAATCACGGTCAATCTTTTAGCAAATGGCAATCAATTTGATTCTGTAGAAGTAACAGCAGAAGATAACTGGAGCTATAGCTTTATAGATCTACCGAAATACGATAACGGCGAAGAAATTGCTTACACGGTTACAGAAAATACGGTCACGGATTACACGCAAGAAATCAATGGTTATGATATTACAAACCATTACACACCAGGCGAGACCGCAGTAACTGTAACAAAGCATTGGGATGATGCTGGTAACCAAGATGGCAAGCGACTTGATGCTATCGAAGTTCAGCTAACTGCCAATGGTAAGCCGGTTGGTGACCCTGTTGAATTATCAGAAGAGAATAACTGGACGCATACTTGGACTAAGCTTGACGAGAAAGCTGCAGGCGAAACGATTGTTTACTCTGTAGAAGAATTAACAGAAGTACCGGAGTATGATACAGAAATCAATGATGAAAATCATGGCAACATCATTATTTCAAACAGCTACACACCAGAAACCATTACTATTTCCGGTGAGAAGACGTGGCTCGATGGTGACAACCAAGCGAATGACCGACCGGAAGAGATTACAGTTGATCTCTTGGCAAACGGTGAAGTTGTTGCGAGCATGAATGCGACGGAGGCAGAAGACTGGAGCTATCAATTTACAGGCTTGCCGAAGTACAGTGCTGGTAAAGAGATTATCTACACGATTGAAGAAGTCCCGGTAGAAGGATATGAAACAATCATTGATGGTTATAACATAACGAACCTCCGTGTCGGTACGATGGATGTAGAAGGTGTGAAAACATGGGTTGGTGACAGCGAAGAAGTGCGGCCGGAATCCATCACAGTCCATCTTTTACAGAATAATGTCGTCATCGATACGAAAGAAGTAACGGTAACAGACAACTGGAAATACAGCTTCACCGATCTTCCAGCGTTTGACGAAGAGGGTGCGGCATATGTTTACACCATTGAGGAAGAAGCAGTGAAAGATTACGAAACAACGATCAACGGCTACGATATTACGAACACGTATACAGTAGGGGTTGAGGAAGGTGCAGAAGATCCAAAGGACGGGGAAGACAAAGATAAAACTCCGGGCACACAAGTTGATAAAGAAGAGAAAGAAACATCAGCAGGTGTGGATAGAACAGATTCAGATTCTGGAAAAGGCAGCAAACTTCCAAGAACAGCGACAAATATCTTTAATTTGTTGGCTATCGGAATCGGCTTAATTGTTCTGGCAGCGGCCATTACAATCTATCGACGAAGAAAATCCGCATAAATAAACAAAAAGACTCTAACCGTCTAAATGACAGTTAGAGTCTATTTTCCAGTGGAACATGGGGTCAGAGCATTTGTCCCAAGAGGCGGGACAAATGCTCTGACCCCAATGTCCCGCTTTAATCAAAAATATTAGATGCTGATTTGTTTCTTAAAATATTAATAATTTGCTTCCCATCGCTCGCATGTTTTTCCGAATATTGGATGGGAAAGAGGGAATAAAACATGAAGTAGATTGTAAAATAACCGAATTGGTAGAAAAAAGAAGTCTCTGGCAGTGTGTTGCTCATAATTAAGATATTGATTAGTAGCAGAGAAAATAAATTAAGCAACACACCCCCAGCATATACAAGGATATGTGAAGCTTTTGAATTCACTTTTAGCGACTCATAGTGACAAAATGAATCAAGGAAATAAAAGCGATTCACTTTTACAGCGCCGATTCTAAATAATTGCTTTCCTCGACCCAGAACTATCTCCGAACGCCCACCGAATAAACGGGCCATCAAATAATGCCCTAGTTGATGAATGAATGTCACTAATGGAAGGTTTACGAAAAAAGCCCAGAACGCTGTAATAAAGTCTCCCCACTCAAACACAGTATCAACTCCATAGTTACTCATTCCACATAAAAAAATAATAAAACATTAGATGGAATCGAAGTTGAATAGAGTGGAGAGGGGCATTGGGTCAGAGTATTTGTCCCATTTAATATGGTTCGGCGTCGTGGCCTTTTCGGATTGCTTCATCTACTGCTTTGTCTGCGTCTTTTGCACCGAGTGGATGCATTTCTTCTGCAGCCTCCATCCCGGTGGAAGATTCTTGTTTACTTGTAAGTTCTAGACCTTCGCGTAATCTTCGGCCATACTCTTCATCTGCTGACTCCGCAAGCGCAATCATTTTATCTTGAATTACCTTCGCACAGGTAGAAAGGTCGTTCACGAGATTATTAATAAGCTCATCTTTCTCCCATTGCTCGAACTTACGATAGGTTTCCCCAGCTTGTTTCGTGTTATCGTCTCGGTCAATGGATTCACGGACAATATTACCTTCCACAAACGGAGTGTACTCTTTCCCGGTTTGTTCGGCTTCTTCAAGCCCGCCCAAGCTGGATGGTTCATAGTTCACATGCAAATTCTGTTTAGGCCCTTTATCGTTATCGAAGCGCATATGGCCGCCCTCCTGGTTAGTTGCCACCCGTCTTTTCGCTGCGTTAATCGGCAGTTGTAAATAGTTTGCGCCAACACGGTATCGTTGTGTATCAGAGTAGGAGAAGGTGCGGCCTTGGAGCATCTTGTCTTCAGAAAAGTCTAAGCCATCCACAAGTACTCCCGTTCCAAAAGCGGCTTGTTCCACTTCGGTAAAATAGTTCTCCGGGTTACGGTTAAGTACCATTTTTCCAACTGGAAGCCACGGGAACTGATCATCCGGCCAGAGCTTCGTATCGTCGAGCGGGTCAAAATCAAGTTCCGGATGTGGTCCATCCTCCATGATTTGGACGAATAATTCCCACTCGGGATAATCGCCTTTTTCAATCGCTTCATATAAATCCTGTGTTGCATGGTTAAAGTTTTTCCCTTGGATCTCCTGAGCTTCTTTCATCGTGAGATTCTTGATTCCTTGTTTCGGCTCCCAGTGGTATTTCACGAGAACTGCTTTACCTTCAGCATTTACCCATTTATATGTGTTCACTCCGGAACCTTGCATCATGCGGTAATTGGCTGGAATTCCCCAGGGCGAATAAATAAAAGTCACCATATGGAAAGATTCCGGCGAGTTCGCACAGAAATCAAAGAAACGCTCACTGTCCTGAACGTTGGTCACAGGGTCTGGGCGGAATGCGTGGATCATATCAGGGAACTTCATCGCATCTCGGATGAAAAATATTTTGATATGATTTCCGACTAAGTCCCAGTTCCCGTCTTCTGTGTAAAATTTCACTGCAAATCCTCTCGGGTCACGGACAGTTTCTGGAGAATGGTTCCCATGTACAACAGTGGAAAAGCGGACAAATACAGGAGTTCGTTTCCCCTTGCCGTGAAAAACTTTCGCTCGTGTGTATTTAGAAACCGGTTCATCACCGACCGTTCCATACGTTTCAAAATAACCATGAGCCCCGGCACCTCGAGCATGGACAATCCGCTCTGGGATTTTTTCACGGTCGAAATGGCTGATTTTCTCAATAAAGTCATAGTTTTCAAGCATCGCCGGTCCGCGATTTCCTACGGTTCGGATATTCTGATTATTCGTAACCGGATGCCCTTGCCGTGTCGTTAACGTGTTCTCATCTTCCTTATGCGTTTCGTAATCATCTTTGGGTAGCTCTTTACTCATTGTTCGTCCCTCATTTCCTAAAGTTATCAATGAATAGCCTACCCAGATAAGAAGATTTCATGCAAAACGGGACATGGGGTCAGAGCTTTTGTCCCAAATATCTGGGACATTTGCTCTGACCCCATGTCCCGCTCAAAAGGAGGGACAACTGCTCTGACCCCGTGTCCCGATCAGGGGAACATTTTCCAGCTTTCGATGCCGAATGTTTCGTATGGGACGCTGATGCGGAAGGCGAGGTTGTTTTCTTTCAGGTCGATGGTTTCGACGGCTAGTTCGAAGTTACTGCGAATATCCATGTCGGAAATGGCAATATAAATCTCTTCTTCATTTGGATTGACAGTAACCCAATCTGGCATTGGTAAGTATCTAGCCAAGTATTGCATAATTCTCCGATTCGGTAATTCCAGCAATCCAAGTGAAATAGATTCTTGTTTTAAAATAATATCCCCATTTTGGGCGACTTCCGGTTCAAAATGCATAGATAGGGGGACCGTCGTTGAAAACACTGGCAGTTCTCCAATCAGATGCACATCTTCTTCCAATTCAATCCGGTACTTATGCCGTGTATTTTCAGTTAGATGTTCAATATAAGCGTTAATTAGATTATTTAAATTTTGCTTTGATGTCCTTACAATGAATTGGGAGCTTTCCTGCTTGATCTCCGCTGATTCACTAGGTAATTCCACATCTTCCGCCGGCCAAAAGATCAAACTGACAAGCAGCAGGAGGCCGGCAATATTCAATGCTAAAATCAAGAAAAAACCTGTTTTCCAATTGATCTTCTGTCGGTGCTTATCGGTTCTCGCCATGCTGTCAACCTTCTTCTCTAGAAATATAGTCTAACACACGCTCTGCCATCAAATAATATCCCGTATAATTCGGATGGAAATTATCATCGGCAAATATAGGGTCTTCATTCCCTGCAAATAAATCGATAATCGGAATGAAAGTAATATTATCTATTTCGTTCGCCAAGCTGCTTCCTGTCTCATTCCATGTATTTACAATCTGATTTAATTCCTCGATATCTTGGAAATACTTTTCAAAAGGATTATAGATCCCAAGCAAGTAAATATCGGCATTTGAATTAATATCAGAGAGCCTTTTAAGAACCTCTTCAAGCCGCTCTTCATAATCGCTATGTTCATCAATAAAGTCATCCATTTCGAGGTTCGTAATATTTTCTTTTGCCACTTGCATGATGTCATTGGCGCCAATCGTGACGAGAACAATATCTGCCTCTTCCAGTGCTTCAATGATTTCAGGTTGCCCCAAGCGGATTAAAAGCTGATCCGTCCGATTTCCGGGAATACCGAAGTTTTCAAATGTTGCAATCTCGTCCTCTTGATTGATGGAACGCTCTAAAATGCCGACATAGCCGCCACTATTTGTTGCATCACCAACTCCACGGGTCAACGAGTCACCAATCGCAACAATTTTCACTTCCCGTTGGAAAATCCGGCCAATCGTCTCTCGGACAATATGGGATAATCGTTCGGAAAAGCTGTTTTCCTCTTCTTCAGTTTCTTCCTTATCTTCCAGTTCATCTTGTTCGGGTTCGATTTCTTCCTTCAATTCTTCTGCATTTTCCTCAGGGATCAACGGTTGGGTTAATGCTGGGGGCTGACCATCGATATAATAAAGTATTCCTATTGTTAAAAGAATGATTGCAAAAAGAATAAATAATATTTTTTTCATCGTATCACACCTATAATCTGTCTACTACCAGTATAAAACGTGGATTTAATTTGTCTAGTATGCTCTATCTACCCAATTATTCTACGCACAAAAAGTTGAAGTTAAACGAGGAGACAGGAACAAAAAAGAAACGAACGCACCTTGCATTCGTTTCTTTAATAAAAAAATTGTTATATTTCGATTGCTTCTTTTGCTGCTTTACTGCCACGGATACGGTCTAATTCATCCGCAATGGACTTGCTTTCGATCACGTGAATGCCTGCTGCTTGTGCATATTCTGCTGCTGCATCATCGATGTTATTTTCAATCCAAAGAATTTTACTTTCTTTATTTATAAGTTGCTCGATTGTTTCTTTCGGAAGTTCTTCTGCATTTACTACAAGAGCATCAAGTGTTTCGGAAGTGCCATTCAATTGTTTTGGCTCCTCAACCGCTACAACTTCAAAACCGTAGTTACGCAACTTCTTCTCGGTTGCTTCATCAACACCAGTAACTGCAATTGTTTTCTTTCTCAACCCATTGGAGCGATCGAAAGGCGAATGGAGCAACCAGTTAGCTGCGTCATCCGCAGTCGGTGTGAATTGTGGTGCTTCACCAGTTGCTTTTGCAATAGCTTGGTCAAGGTCTTTCAAGATATCTTTCGTTGACTCAAGACCAATTGATAGCCGGACAAGCTCTTCAGGCGTACCACTCTTTTGTAAGTCCTCTGCACTTAGTTGTTGGTGTGTCGTTGAAGCGGGATGAATAATAAGGGATTTCGAATCTCCAACGTTTGCCACATGGGACCAGAGGGTAATGTTATCGATCAACTTACGTCCTGCTTCCCGGCCACCTTTAATACCAAATGTAATTATAGATCCTGCGCCTCGGTTTAAATACTTTTTCCCCAATTCATAGGATGGGTGCTCCTCAAGCCCTGGATAGTTGACCCATTCAACAGCTGGGTGGTTCTTTAGGTACTTAACGACCTCTTTCGTATTTTCCAAATGACGATCAATACGTACTTGTAAAGACTCTAGCCCTTGAATGAAAGTGAATGCGCTCTTTGGACTTAGTGATGCACCAATATCACGTAGAAGTTGAACACGTAATTTTGTTGCATATGCAGCCGGTCCTACATCTGCGTATTTTAAACCTTTATAGCTATCGTCCGGTGTTGTGAACTCAGGGAAACGCGGGTTATCCCAGTTGAAGCGTCCACCGTCAATAACGACACCGCCGATAGTTGAACCATGACCGCCAATCCATTTCGTTGCCGAGTGGATCACAATATCTGCGCCCCAGCTAATTGGTTTTGTGATGAATGGGGTTGCAAATGTATTATCGATAATGAGTGGAAGCCCATTTTCATGCGCGATTTCAGCAACTGCTTCAATATCAAATACGTTCAAGCTTGGGTTCGTAATCGTTTCCCCGAATATTGCTTTCGTTTTATCCGTGATTGCTGCACGGAAATTCTCCGGGTTTGTTCCGTCTACTAGCTTAAATGTGATTCCGTATTTCGGTAAGGTGTTTAGGAACAGGTTATACGTTCCACCGTAAAGATTGCTGTCCGCAATGATTTCATCACCGGTTCCAGCGATGTTTAGAATAGCGAGCGTAATAGCAGCCATTCCAGAAGATGTTGCCACTGCTCCTACACCATCTTCAAGATCCGCAATCCGTTGTTCAAAAGCTCCGACGGTCGGGTTGGTGATTCTTGTATAAATGTTTCCTGCTTCTGTGAGCCCGAAAAGATTTTGTGCATGCTCCGTATCCCGGAAAACATAGGAAGTTGTTTCATAAATCGGAACCGCTCTTGCCCGTGATGTTGGATCTGCTTCCTCCTGACCAGAGTGAAGAGCTTGTGTTTCTAAATTGAAAATGTTGAATTCTGACATTGATAATTCCTCCTTGGTTTTGAAAAATATGTAGCTTTGGTATGTTTTGGAGAGAGGGGAATAATTAAAACGCCCCCCTTCCTTAAGAAGAGGGGCGTATAGTTTACTATACATATCCTCCTCTTATCTTCCAGATCCGGGTAGATCTGTAGGATTTAGCACCATTAAAAGTAAAATTGCTTACTTCAAGGTTGCCGGGCTTCATCGGGCCTAATCCCTCCGCCGCTCTTGATAAGAAGATTTCTTGCTTCAGATTTGCTAGAAGCGCGTTAATTGCGCTACTTAAAAATCTTTTATAAATTTACAGATGATTATAACGTTTAATCCAGACTAATGTCAACCCCTTTAGTTGGTTTTTTAAAAAAGATTGATACCGGGACATGGGGTTACCGGGACATGGGGTCAGAGCGTTTGTCCCGCTGGTCTGGGACATGGGGGTCAGAGCAATTGTCCCGCAGGCGCTGGAACATTGGGGTCAGTGTATCTGTCCCACTGGGACAAGTGCTCTGACCCCATTCTTATGTATTTGCCTGTCTTTTCGCTGGGTGATGATATACCGAGCTTAAATAGAGAATTAATGCAAACCAGATAAATAAAAAGGCGATAAATTTTTCTATTGAAAAAGCTTCATGATAGACGAATACTCCTAGGAAGAGCATGATCGTCGGTGTAATGAATTGTAAAATCCCTACCATAGATAGCGGAATTGCTTTTGCTCCATTAGCAAATAATAAAAGTGGAATTGCTGTGGCGATCCCTGCGCCAATAAGTAAAAGATTTGTCCCGGATATAGCAGAGGACAGAGTGAAAGCTTGACGTGGTAGCAGGAAAAGGTAGCCCGCTGCAATTGGTGTAACTAGCATCGTTTCAATCGTTAGGCCATGGGTGGAGCTAATGTTGATTTTCTTTTTTAGAAGCCCATAGATTGCAAAGCTTGTTGCAAGGGCGAGTGAGACCCAGGGAAAGACACCGCTTGATACGCTCAGATAAAGGACACTTATGGCACACAGAAGAAAGGCAAATCCTTGTCGCATCGTTACTTGTTCCCTTAAAACGACAATACCTAAGAAAATGCTCATTAATGGATTAATATAATAGCCTAGGCTTGCTTGGAGGACGTAACCATTCGCGACTGCCCAAATGAATAAGAACCAATTCGTCGAGATAAGAATTGAAGCAGCTGCAATAGCTAGTAGGTCCTTTGGATTTCGTAATAAATTTCGGCACGTATGGAGAAACGAACGGAATTGTTTGATTGTAAGCAGTAAAGCAATCATGAAAATGAATGACCAGACAATTCGATGGGCGAGCGTTTCCATTGGATTCACATGATCGAGAAGTTTCCAGTACATTGTTAAGAAACCCCAAAGCAAATATGCACTAAACGTATATAACGTACCTAACTTCATTTCCCTCGATTCCATCGTCACCAATCCCCCATCCTAACCCCTCTGTAAGTATAAAAACAATATTAAGACTAATTACGCAAGAATCGGGACGGGGGGTCAGTGCATTTGTCCCGCTGGTAGGTGGGACATTGGGGTCAGTGTAGCTGTCCCATTGGGACAAATGCTCTGACCCCAAGTGTCCCAACTCCCTCGGAAAACGCTTTCATAATAGTGTTTTTTCTTGTATGCTAGTTATAGAGATATTGCTTCATTTTGAAATGAGAAGTAAAGGGGAGGAAGCATATGACAAAGAAATATCAAAGGTTTGAAACTGCAGTGATTCATGAGGGTTATGATGAGAAGGAAATGCTCGGAAGTCTGTCCATTCCACTATTTCAAACATCCACTTATGTTTTTGACACGGCAGAACAAGGCGAAAGACGATTTAGCGGGGAAGAGGAGGGATTTGTCTATTCGCGTTTAAGAAATCCGACCGTTCGTGTCCTTGAGGAGCGGATTGCCAGGCTTGAAAATGGAGAGAAAGGTCTTGCTTTTGCTTCAGGTATGGCGGCTGTTTCGGCGGTTTTATTATACTTAACGAAGGCAAATGATCATGTTCTATGCTCTGCTGGGCTTTACGGCTGCACGTACGGATTATTAACACTGATGAAGGAAAAATACAATATCACGTCAGACTTCTCCCTGCTTGACTCAGAAGATGCAATCCACGCTAAAATAAAACCAGAAACCGCATTGATTTATGTTGAAACACCGATCAATCCCACAATGAAGCTTATTGATTTGGAACTTGTAACAAAAGTTGCGAAAGAATATAGTATTCCAGTCGTCGTGGACAATACGTTCTCTACACCTTATTTACAGCGCCCGCTTGATTTAGGCTGTGACGTCGTTCTTCATAGTGCTACGAAATATATTGGAGGCCATGGTGATGTCATTGCTGGTCTTGTCGTCGGTAAAGCAGATTTTATTGATGATTTGGCAATCACCGCACGTAAGGACATTGGCGGAATAATGTCACCATTTGATGCGTGGTTGCTGCTCCGCGGCTTGAAAACATTGCCCATTCGAATGGACCGCCACTGTGAAAATGCAGCTAATATTTTTGAAAAGTTAAAAGGGCATCCAAAAGTTGCTTCGATATATTTTCCGGGCGATACGGAATCAAGTGACGGAAAAATTGCAGCAAAGCAGATGCGTAAGAGTGGCGGAATGATTTCTTTTGAAATAAAAGGAAGTAAACAAGATGCCCAGCACTTTATGAACCGCTTGAATTTTATTAAAATTGCAGTGAGTCTCGGGGATGCGGAGACATTGATTGAACATCCAGCAACAATGACACATGCAGTCGTGCCGGAAGCGTCTCGTTTAAAGATGGGCATTACCGATCAATTGATCCGGCTCTCGATCGGGCTTGAAGCTTGGGAAGATATTTGGGATGACTTGGAACAAGCGCTAGAGCATGTATAAAGTGAAACTCATTCTGTGGGGTATTACAGACTGTTAATACGTATAAATGGAAAGAAGCATCTTATTCCGATTTGGGGTAGGATGTTTTTTGTGTTCAAGCTGTCTTCGTAGGGTATATTAATTGAGGTAAATGCTTTGCCCCACTTTCTAACAGAAACCGGGACAAAAGCTCTGACCCCGATGTCCCACCACACCGGGACAAATGCTCTGACCCCAATGTCCCGCTCGAAGTGGTGGGGGAGTTGTGCTATATTATAGTATATTAGTTGATTTGATTGATGAAGAGGGCTGGTTGGATGAGTTTAGTTGCAATTTTGTTGAACATTACAATATTAGTTAATATCATTCTCGGGTTGTCGATTATCTTTCTGGAGCGGAAAAACGCTTCGTCCACCTGGGCTTGGCTTATGGTCCTTTTATTTATCCCAGTTGCTGGATTTATTCTTTATTTAATCTTTGGAAAGCCAATCAGTAATGGACGGATTTTTGTCTGGGACACGAAGAGTAAACTCGGATTAAAGGCGGCGGTTCAGTCTCAGCTTCGTGATATTGAAAATGATGAACTCGAATATAGCGACGCAGATATGAAAAAATATGCGAGCCTGGTTTATTTAAATTTACGAACAGATTCTTCCCTTTTATCTCAGAACAACGCGGTTGATATACTTCTCGACGGAGAGGAGAAGTTTGAACGCTTGATGCAAGACATGCGGCGGGCGAAAGAACATATCCATTTAATTTATTATATTGTTCGCAATGACGAGCTCGGCATGAAACTAGCCGATGTCATGATCAAGAAGGCCAATGAAGGTGTCACCGTCCGTTTCCTTTATGATGCAATGGGCTCACGCCGTTTAAGTAAAAAATATGTGAAGCGACTTCGCGATGCCGGTGTTCAAGTCGAAGCTTTTTTCCCAGCAAAACTCGTCAATTTTAAAATAAATTACCGTAACCACCGAAAACTCGCAATCATTGATGGGAAAATCGGCTATATCGGGGGATTCAATATCGGTGATGAGTATCTTGGTAAAGATAAAAAATTTGGTTACTGGCGCGATACCCATCTGCGTGTAAAGGGTTCTGCCGTCGAAGGGATGCAGACGCGGTTTATCCTTGACTGGAACCAAGCAGCTAAAAGTAATATCCATTATGAAGACCACTATTATCAATCGGAAAAAGCAGGAGACGCCGGCATGCAAATCGTCTCGAGCGGTCCGGATCAGGATTTAGAACAGATAAAGAATGCGTATATAAAGATGATTCTCGAGGCAAAGGAATATATTTATATTCAGACGCCTTACTTCATTCCGGATGAAAGCTTGCGGGATGCGCTAAGACTTGCAGCATTATCTGGTGTGGATGTAAAGGTCATGATCCCGAATAAACCGGATCATCCATTTGTCTACTGGGCAACTTTATCCTACAGTGGGGACTTGCTCGAAGCAGGCGGAGAAATTTATATTTACCAGAACGGTTTCATGCATGCGAAGACACTAATCGTCGACGGAAAAATATCAACGGTTGGAACGGCGAATATTGATGTACGCAGTTTTCGCCTGAATTTTGAAGTGAGTGCCTTAATCTATGATAAGGAAATTACCGAAGAGCTCGTCGAAGCATTCCATGACGACATTCGCCGCTCCACACAAATGACGAAGAAACTGTATGAGAAACGCTCGCTTGGAATCAAATTGAAAGAATCGATATCACGCTTATTATCACCAGTTCTATAAGAGAACATCAAGGAGGACACCATGAAAGCAAAACCTTGTTCCAACTCATTAGCAATTAAAACAACTCACGTTCACCCGCCGGATACAAACGTCCATAATACATTATTCGGTGGAAGGCTTTTAGCGCATATTGACGACTTAGCGGCAATTTCGGCTGTAAAGCATTGCCGAAATCCTGTCGTTACGGCGTCGATTGACTCGGTTGACTTCTTAACCCCTGTACGGGCAGGGGACGCGATTTTAATCGAATCATTCGTTACGTGGACACGGAATACATCGATGGAAGTTTTTGTCCGGGTTATTACGGAGAATCTCGTAACGGAGGAAAAGGAAGTATGTAACACCGCTTTTCTTACCTTTGTAGCGATTGATGAATACGGCAGACCAACCCCAGTCCCGCCAGTTTACCCGGAGACCGATTATGAGAAGACGCTGCACGAGTCTGCACCCGAACGTGCCGAACAACGCAGAGAACGCCGGAATAAATCGAAAACTTTCGCTCAAAAAATTGGCTCCGAATATATTTGGGACAGAAACAAGTAGAAGAGAGGACCCAGCAGCTCTTAATCATTTTCTATTTAGAGCGGCTACACAACAACCTCATAGCAAAAATGAGGTGTCCCTATGTTAAAAAACAAACTCATACGCTACAACTTAAAAGGAGGCATGGTTTTACAACTATTGCCTCCTTTTAAAAACGTTGCAAAACACGGGGTTAGGAAAATGAATTAAATTAGAAGAAAGCCCGCAAAAAGCGAGAGGTATCGGAATTACAGACCCCCAGATGAAAGCTGTACTTACGCCAAATGAAAGTAATCCACTCTTTCAGGCTGCGAAATTGGGTGAATATAAAATAGGGCTTAGGGAAGTAAATCCGCTAAGCCCTCAAAATGTGCCCAAGGTAATGAAATCAGGCGCACATCTGTCTATTTATTTTACCTTGTCCTCTTTCTCCGTCTCTACCTCTTCTTTCGTAACATGCTCCTCCGCCCAAGCCTGAATTTCGCGGATGACCGGCTCGAGCGCACGGCCTTTTTCAGAAAGCGAATATTCAATCCGGACAGGGAACTCAGAATATATTTTCCGCTCGACAATACCTTCTTTTTCGAGCATCTTCAAGCGATCGGAGAGCAATCTGCCACTAATAGGTAAATTAGCTTCCATCTCTGAGAAACGTTTTGTCCCTTTCAGCAACTCAAATAAGATTAAGCCTACCCAGCGGGTACTTAATAACCCCATCGCCTTTTCAAAACGTGGACATAAGATTTCCTCCATATTGATCACCTCACTAATCCAATGTCAAGCCTTAAGAAAAGGGATTACAGTAATTACAAAAAGTAACTTAATATTAAGTTTACCATAAAATAGCTTCGTTCGCAATAAGGGATAAGGCAGGTCCAATGATTTTGTCTACAAAAAAGTTGGTGAATTCTTCAATTTATGAAATAATAGAATGTATACAATTTGAACCAATTGGAGGTCATAAAATGGCAAGTATCGAATTGCAAGAAAAATATGCTGAACTCGCTTTAAAAACTGGCGTCAACTTACAGAAGGGGCAGGCACTCATGATCAATGCTCCACTCGAGGGTGCAGATTTTACAAAGATTGTGGCAAGGAGGGCATACGAAATCGGGGCGAAAGATGTCCATATCAACTGGGTGGATGATGAGTTAACGCTCTTGAAATACCAGTATGCACCGGACGAGGTCATTGCTTCATTCCCGGAATGGCGCGTTAAATTGCATGATGAATTTGCAGAAGATGGGGCAGCCATCCTTCATATCCGTTCGACAAACCCGGATTTATTAAAAGATATTGATCCATCTCGTGTAGCCGCAGCAAATAAAGCAGCAGCTGAAGCAATGGTTAATTTCCGCAAATATACGATGAATGACAAGATTCCTTGGTCAATTATATCCATTCCATCTAAAGACTGGGCCCAAAAGATTTTCCCTGATAAATCTCCAGAGGATGCGGTAGAAAGTTTATGGGAAGCCATCTTGAAAATCGTCCGTGTTGACCAAGCCGATCCGCTTGCCGCATGGGATAAGCATAATGCAACATTGAAAAAGGCTCGTGAAGTTCTAAATAACAAGAATTATAAAAAGTTAATCTTAAAAGCACCAGGTACAGAGCTCGATCTCGAATTACCAGAAGGGCATATTTGGAAGGGTGGTTCGGCGGTTGCGGAAACCGGTGTTACGTTCAATCCGAACATCCCGACAGAAGAAGTCTTCTCCTTGCCGCATAAATATGGTGTAAACGGTACGGTTTCAAGCACGAAACCATTGAACTACGGCGGAAGCTTAATCGACAACTTCCAGCTGACTTTCAAAGATGGTAAAGTAGTCGATTTCAAAGCGGAAGAGGGAGAAGAGGTACTCAAGCACTTACTCAATTCCGATGAAGGAGCTCGTCGTCTCGGTGAAATTGCGCTCGTCCCAGATGAATCCCCGGTATCTCAATCTGGACTCATTTTCTATAACACGCTTTTTGACGAAAACGCCTCTTGCCACATTGCGTTGGGTAAAGCTTATCCGACCAACTTAAAAGGCGGCTCTGAAATGAGTGATGAGGAATTGGACAAACACGGTGTTAATGATAGCCTCATCCACGTCGACTTCATGATCGGTTCCGACAAGCTTGATATCGACGGCGTCAAACAAGACGGCACAACCGAACCTGTCTTCCGTAAAGGTACATGGGCACTGAATGTAAAAGGGGAATAAAAAAGTGGGACATTGGGGTCAGAGCCCTTGTCCCACTACATCATGCCATTTTTCACTAACACAGCTTTAATTTTCAAATACGTATAGCTTTCAGGTAAGGCTTCTTTCAGCGGTTTTAACCGTTCTTCCTCAATTCCTTCTTTTGCCTTCAGTACTTCCGCTTCTTCTTCCTCATTAAAAAAGATATTCCAAGCAAGGGTAAATCCATCTTTATATGCTTTAAATAAATGATTCTCAATCGTTTGATCCTTAAATCCGCGAATTGCAGCTATTTCTTTAATTGTTTTGCCGGATTGGAAAAGATTGTAGCTAACGAGATGACTTGGCCCTTCGTCATCTGTATCCTTTTTCCGGACAACCGGTGCGTCGGCAGAAATAAGCACTTTTTCTTCCACATCTGGATTACGTGCACGCCAGTCTTGTAGGAGGGCAAGGAAGCTTTCCCCGTATTGTTCAAACTTAACCTCACCAATTCCCTTGATTTGCAGCATCTCTTCTTTCGTTTGCGGGAAATATCGGCTTAGTTCTTTTAAGGTAGCGTCGGAAAAGAGAATATACGGCGGCAGATTCTTCTCATCCGCTATATCCTTCCGAAGTGCTCGCAGTTCGGTGAACAATCCAACATGGAAATCAGAATCTCCTGTTGTCGGAATTGGCGCAGTATACATTTCTACCGGTCGTTCACCCTTCAAGACGTCGACAGAATTCTGATTCAAGCGGATCGTTGGATAACGTCCTTCTTCAATTGCCAGCAGATTTTCCGCAATTAAAAAGTGAATCATTTCAGTAATTTCCTTTTCGGTATACCGAGAAAGCAGCCCGTATGTTGTAAGGCGTGTTAGATCAAATTGAATAATCTTTTTATCCCTTGACCCTTTCAGCACCTTGGCTGTCATACTGACACCGAACCGTTCATTCATTCGCTTGACACACGAAAGAATCATTTGCGCCTCTTCCGTAATATCAGTTTTCTCCTGAAGTTCCGTGCAATTGCTGCAACGTTCGCAGCTTGCATATGGAGTGGCATCATCAAAATATTCCAAGATGAAGTTCGCGAGACATCCGTGGGTATGACAGTAATTAATCATTGCTTGGAGCTTGCGATATTCATTTTGTTTCGCATCTTCTTCCATCATGGATTGTTCAATTAAAAACTTCTGAACTTGCACATCCTGTGGTGAAAATAAAAGAATACAGTCACTCGCTTCTCCATCACGGCCGGCTCTTCCTGCTTCCTGGTAATAGGATTCAATATTCATCGGCATCGCATAGTGAATTACAAAACGAACGTTTGATTTATCGATTCCCATACCAAATGCGTTCGTCGCAATTATAACCGTCACTTCATCATGGAGGAAAGCGGATTGAGCCTCCTGCCGCTCGAGTTCCGTAAGCCCGGCATGATATTTCGCCACAGAAAAACCACGCTGACTTAGCTGCGTTTGCAGATTGTCCGCCTGTTTTCGAGTTGCCGTGTAAATAATTCCCGGCTCATTTTTATGTTCGGTAAGGAAGCTGCGAATATACGTCTGCTTATCTTTCCCTTTAACGACATGAAAGGAGAGGTTTTCCCTAGCAAAGCCGGTGTTTACGGTCTGTTCGTTTTGAATGCTTAGTAGGGACTGAATATCTTCAACAACTTCCTCTGTCGCCGTTGCAGTAAGCGCGACAAAGACAGGAATATTGCCAAACTCTTTTAGGCGCGGGACAATCGAGCGGTAACTCGGTCTGAAATCATGCCCCCATTGGGAAATACAATGCGCCTCATCAAAAGCGACGAGCGAAATATGAATCTCTTGCATCAGTTCGGTGAAACGATAGGACTCAAAACGTTCTGGAGCGACATAGACAAACTTATATCTGCCTGCCGCAATTTCCCGCATCCGCATATCCTGTTCAGCGGCAGACAGGGAGCTATTGATATAGGTTGCGGCAATTCCAAGGGATACAAGTCCATCCACCTGATCTTTCATCAGTGAAATTAAAGGGGAGATGATGATTGCAGTACCTTCCATGGATAATCCGGGGATTTGATAGATTAGGGATTTACCTCCACCTGTAGGCATGACAGCAAGCGTATTTTTTCGTTCGAGTATATGGGAGATTGCTTCTTCTTGCCCAGGGCGGAATGCTTCATAACCGAAGTAGGTTTGCAGTATGTTTTTTTCTTTGACGAGCATGTCCAACACTCCTTTCTATGAAAATAATCGTATCATATTTTTACATAAAAAGAAGAGTAAAATTGCAAGTTTACTCTTCTTTCTCGAGTTCTTCTAGTTGTTTGCGTACTTCGGCAATTTCTCCTTCGAGGCGTACGAGTTGGCCTTCTGCTGAGGATACTCTGCCTTTTACATATTCCAATTTATCCATATCACCTTGAATCCGGACGTAATCCGACTTCAGTTCATCCAATTTACCCAAAAGCTGCTCTTTATTCATCTTCTAAAAAGTCCCCTTTCCCAAAGCCTTTGTATCTATTGTAATGTGATTTCGGATAGATTCCTAGGGAAAAAGCTAAACCATAATTAGAGGGTTAGCCCCGCTCCGGGAATATACTGCGCTTTCCGCGGGCGACTGATGAGCCTCCCCGCAGGCAAGCCCGCTGTGGGGTCTCATCGATGCCTCTCAGCCTGTTGGAGTCTCCCTATATTCCCGGAGCTAATGAAGTGGATTGTTCGATTTTCATTCTAATTTAGTCTGGACTGCGAACTGCAGGAGAAAGTACAAGCGCAGAGTATTTCCCGGAATTAGACACACTGATCAAAACAACGCGTCTTCTCTATTTTTCTTAGAATCCACATATGTTTCGTAAAAATGAATAATGATCGTTCGGATGACGGCATAGAAGGGGACGGCGAATAGGATGCCGAGAAAGCCGGCGATACTTCCTGCTGCAAGGATGACTGTAATAATTGTAAGTGGATGGAGATGCAACACTTGCCCCATTACATTTGGTGAAATCAGTGTACTTTCAATCTGCTGGGCAACAATCATAATGATCGATACCCAAACAATGTTCCATGGATCTTGAAACGTCCCAACAATAATCGCCGGCGTTACAGCGAGAAAGGGTCCAAGATAAGGAATCACATTCGTTAACATTCCGAACAAAGCAAGTGCTAGTGCATAGTCCAAACCGATAATCGAATACCCGATCAAGAGAAGCACTCCGACAAAAAAGCTTACAATCAACTGTCCCTGGATGAATGCCGTTAAGACTTGATTGATTTTTAGCAACAAACTTCGGATATTATAAGCCTTCTTCGGCTTGAAAAATTTCATAATAAACGGCAATAATTTTTCCCCATCCTTTAACATAAAGAAAAGGAAAAATGGAATCAGCACAATCCCTGCTACAATACTGATAACTTGACCGATCAATCCACCAACGAAGGAAAATAAATGATTGATAATATCGTCAATGCGAGAAGGAATCTTGTCGGCGAAATCATCAACTGCCTGCAGTATTTGATCTGGTATGATCGTATAATTCGTTTCCCAGTAACTGATGAAGTCTTCAGCAACTTTAACCATCGCCGGGATTCCTTTTATTAGATTCGCCGTCTGATCACGGACAATTGGCCAAATATAAATGACAAAGAGAAAGGCGGCGAGCAAAATAATGACGAATACCATAAGAATCGCGACAATACGATGGATTCTAAAACGTTCAAAAAAGTGCATCAACGGCTTCGTCAGATAATAAAGAATCCCTGCTCCGATAATCGGAAATGCTACCGCGCCAACCAATTTAAACAAAGGCATAAATATAAAGTCATTAATTGAAACTAGCCAAATCAATAAGAAAATCAAAATCAGACCAACAATCACTTCAAAAAAACGTTTATTCCTCACCAAAACCATACCCCCGAACCCACTAATCTATTATTCTCATTGTCCCTGCTTTTGTGCTTTTAAATTTATACTATATAATAGTATTATTAACAAAAACTCATGATTTTATTCATGATTCATAGAATAAAAGAATCTGCTGTGTTAATATTTTGATATATATACATATTTAGGGGGAGCGAAATGGCGAAAAACTGGGAACAAACCTTTGAAAAATGGCTTGCTTTCGAGAACTTAGATAGTAACCTCCAAGCCGAATTAAAGGATTTGAAAAACGATCCTAAAGAAACGGAAGATGCTTTTTACCAAGAGTTGACGTTCGGAACAGGAGGTATCCGCGGCGTGCTCGGACCCGGCACGAACCGGATGAATATATATACTGTAAGAAAAGCAGTCAATGGTCTTGCAAATTACTTATTGGAGCATGTTGTGAATGCAAAACAACGTGGTGTTGCCATCGCTTACGATTCACGTTACATGTCCCAGGAATTTGCTGTTGAAGCGGCAAAAGTATTAGGGGCATATGGGATCCGCGCGTCTGTCTTTACATCGATCCGGCCAACCCCTGTCCTTTCCTATGCGGTTCGTTACTTGAACGCAGCAGCAGGTATTATGATTACGGCAAGTCATAACCCGCCACAATACAATGGGCTTAAAGTCTACAACGAACAAGGCGGCCAAATTTTACTGGAAGAAGCGGAGCAAATTACAGCAGCAATTCAAGCGACAGGGGATGAACTGCAAGTACCGGTCCGTGACAAGAAGGAATTAGAAGATGAATTGCTACTTTACTGGCTAGGTGAAGAAGTAGACCGCTCTTACCTGGAAAATCTTTTTGGAATGACGAAGATGGACGAGGAAGAACTTGAACGAGAAAAGGATCTGAAAATCATTTACACGCCGCTTCACGGAACAGGGACAGACTTGGTTGCGCGCGGATTTAAACAACTGAATTTCCCAAATGTCACGATTGTGGAGGAACAAGCAGTCGCAGATCCAGAATTCTCGACCGTTGAATCACCGAACCCGGAAGAACATCAGGCATTTAAGCTGGCGATACAGTACGGGGAAAAGGAGAATGCCGATATCTTACTTGCGACAGACCCGGATGCCGACCGGCTTGGAGCGGCTGTTAAAAATAAGGCAGGTGAATATGTCGTCCTTACTGGAAACCAGCTCGGTTCTTTATTGCTCGATTATATTTTATCCCATAGCAATCTGAACGTTTACCGGAATGCCCGGATGATTAAAACAGTCGTCACGACAGAACTAGGCCGAGCGATTGCTGACTCCTATGGAGTAGAGACGATTGAAACACTCACTGGCTTTAAATATATCGCAGAGAAAATTGCAGGTTTTGATTCAACTGGTGAAACATTCATGTTTGGTTACGAGGAAAGTTACGGTTACCTTGCAAGTGGATTTACCCGTGATAAAGATGCTGTTCAAGCAGCGATGTTAACTGCGGAAATGGCTCATTACTGGAAAAGCCAAGGGAAGTCTGTTTTAGATGCCCTTCATTCTCTATATGAGAAACACGGCTATTACCTCGAAGGGCTCAATTCCTTAACACTCGAAGGAAAAGAAGGCTCGGAACAAATAGCTAAAATTATGGAAGAGATCCGTCAACGGCCAATGGAAGAAGTTGCTGGAATCTGTGTGGAAAAAGTCGAGAATTACCTTACGAGTGAACGTACGGAGATAGCAACCGGCACGACTGAAACGATTAACTTGCCGCAAGAAAACATGATGAAATTCATTCTTGAAGAAGACGCCTGGGTTTGTTTCCGCCCGTCAGGAACCGAACCCAAATTGAAATACTACTACGGTGTCCGGGACAAGAGCGAAGAAGCAAGCACGAAAAAGTTAGAAACGATACAAATTGCACTAGATGAAATTCTTGCAGAAATCATCAAAAAATAGCAGAAAACTTTCCTATTTACGTATACTTATTTTGATTTGGGGAACAGTAGAATAGAAAAAGTTTTCATAAATCGCATATGTTTTCCCTGTATGGGGTAAAGATTGACATTTTAACTAGAATAGTGTTTAATATTCCTAATGATTCCTAAAGGGGAGTAGCTGTACAATTTAAGTCGTCATTACGAGATACCTATCTCCGGCTTGATTGGCAACAATTGTTGTTAGCGAGACCTTTACCCATCGCAGGTAAAGGTCTTTTTCTGTGGCCTTTATCTATAAAGGCCATTTTTTTGTGCCTAAAACCACGCTGAGGGAAGCAGGAGAAGGAGTGTGTACCAATGGGTGCAGATTTGATTTTAGAATATTTATGGGTATTGATCGTTTTAATCGGTCTGGAAGGGCTGCTTGCTGCAGACAATGCGCTCGTATTAGCGATTATGGTAAGGCATTTACCGGAAAAACAACGAAAAAGAGCTCTGTTTTATGGACTGGCAGGTGCCTTTGTCCTTCGTTTCGGTTCTTTATTAGTCATTTCTTACCTCGTAGAATTTTGGTGGATACAAGCGCTAGGCGCGATATACTTACTTGGAATTGCAGCTAAAAACTTATACGACCGTTTCAAACCGAAAAGTCCAGAGGAAGCGAGCATTCCAAGGGATAGAGAACCCCTCAAGGAAGCAACACCGAAAGAATTTTGGTTTACAGTATTTAAAGTTGAATTCGCCGATCTTGCTTTTGCTATCGACTCCATATTGGCAGCTGTTGCACTTGCAGTAGCCCTGCCGCCTACTGGACTCGGTCATATTGGAAGTCTTGACGCTGGACAGTTTGCAGTTATTTTTGCCGGCGGGATGATCGGACTAATCATTATGCGTTTTGCAGCGAATATTTTCGTTGGTTTACTTGCTAAACGACCAGGTCTCGAGGTAGCGGCATTTCTCATTGTCGGTTGGGTCGGGGTGAAGCTTGCTGTTCTTGTCCTAGCCCATAAAGATATTGCGCTTATTCCACAAGGATTCCCGCATACAACGGGCTGGAAGCTAACGTTTTACATCGTGCTCGTCCTAATCGCAGTCATCGGTTGGTTCTCATCGAAAAAGACGACAACGGATACAGAAGACATTCAATAAATGCTAGATAGATGAGCTATGAAGAAAAACGACCGAGGTGGATTTTTCCTTGGTTTTTTTCTTTTAAGCAACTATAAAAGGGTAAGTTTGATTAAGTACGCTCACGTATGGGACAACATCGAACTATCTACCGTCCTGTAAGGCACAGTTTGTACGTTGCTGCGACTACTGGACGTGCTAGTACAAACGCTCTTCGGTGGGACGAGTAATCACAGTCCCAGGCGCCCGCGTAACGAATCGCGTACCTAGCCTGTAAGGGCACTTGCGCCTTTGTTTTTTTGCTTCCTGTTAAGTAAATAGCAAAAATTATGCTACAATCGGGCTAAGAGGTGATTACATGGCGGAACATAATTTTTATTTGAAGGCGGAATGGCCGGGTGGAAGAAATAGTAGCGGTCGGATTGATGCTGGGAATTTAAAAACAGAGATTTCAATCCCTAAAGAAATGGATGGTCCGGGTATTGGTACGAATCCGGATGAAATGCTGCTTGGAGCAGCTGCGACCTGTTATGTCATCACACTAGCGGCGATGATCGAACGGGCGAATTTGCCACTGGAGGAAATGTCCCACGATGCTGAAGCAATTGTCGACGTGACAAATGGTGTGTTTACGTATAAAAAAATAATCCATAAGCCGACCGTAGTCTTAAAAGCTTCCGCAACGGATGAAGAACATGCGAAATTGAAAAAGTTAGTCAAAAAAGCAGAAACGAGCTGTATGATTTCCCGTGCAATTAAAGGAAATGTTGAAATCGAACTTAAGGCTAATCTAAGATGAAGAAATGATTCCACCTCGGATTGTGGAATCATTTCTTTTATTTACAGAAAGCTTTAATCTCTTAAAGAAAAGCTAATAAACATGTAAATTTTCCTGATAAACTCATTTCTTGCACATCGGATTAATTCATAGTATAGTCTATATCAGACTAATTCTATGGGAATAATAATTTAGGAGGGAAATGATGGATATCGTCTTTATAGTTATAAATATTATTGTCTTATTAGCAATTATTGGCTTGCTGTATACAATGCAGAAAAAACATGTATCCTTTGCGAAGCGTGTCTTTACTGCAATGGGTCTGGGGATTGTTCTTGGTGCCGTCCTGCAGATTATTTACGGAGCGGAGTCGGATGTGTTAACCGGGACGCTTGACTGGTACGATATTGTAGGAAGCGGATATGTCCGTCTCCTGATGCTTATTGTCGTACCACTCGTAATGGTTTCCATTATTCGGGCAATCATCAACTTGGAGAAAACGAAACAACTTGGGAAAATGGCTGGCTGGGTTATCGGTATCTTAATTGGTACGACGATGATTGCAGCTGTTGTCGGAATTAGCTCTGCACTTATTTTTGATCTTTCTGCCGACCAGATTGAATCGGGTCAAGCGGAGAGTGACCGAGCGTTAGCACTTGAAGAGCGCTATTCGGATATGGAAGAGCAGACAACGCCTCAACGAATTTTAAACTTTATTCCAAACAATATTTTCCTTGATATGACTGGAGAGCGTCCGACATCTGTTATTGGTGTCGTTGTCTTTTCATTTATTACAGGTGTCGCCGTTTTAGGTGTCAGAAGGAAACAGCCGGAACAGGCAGAGCTCTTTGTTAAAGGTGTAAATGCGATTTATGCGGTTGTCATGCGGATCGTTACATTGATTCTTCGTCTAACACCATACGGAGTACTCGCGCTAATGACAAATATGGTTGCGACAACGAACTATGCGGGAGTGCTTGAACTCGGTAAATTCGTTCTTGCTTCTTATGTAGCGTTAATTGTCATGTTTATCATCCATTTGGTCCTAGTGTCAATCAGTGGTTTGAACCCATTCATTTACGTGAAAAAAGCTTTCCCTGCCCTTGCATTTGCATTTACATCCCGTTCAAGTGCCGGAGCGATTCCAATCAATATTCAAGCACAGAAGAACGGACTTGGAGTAGATGACGGAACAGCGAATATATCTGCCTCATTCGGTGCGACAATGGGACAAAACGGTTGTGCTGGTATTTATCCGGTTATGCTTGCCGTTATGATCGCTCCAACCGCAGGAATCAATCCATTGGCATTTGACTTTCTAATCCCGCTTGTTATCATCACAGCAATTAGTTCATTTGGTGTAGCGGGTGTAGGTGGTGGAGCTACATTTGCAGCAATTATCGTCCTTTCTTCCATGGGTCTTCCAGTCGGTCTGGCAGGTTTATTGATATCTGTTGAAGCATTAATCGACATGGGGCGTACTGCTTTGAACGTGAATGGAAGTATGGTTGCCGGCACACTTACATCCCGTATTCTCGGCACACATGATTCAGACAAATTTAATGATAAAGATTCCGTTGCTGATGAAGCAATCGTATAAGTTTACGCGAAAAAACCGTCTCTCCATAGGGATGGTTTTTTTTGATTTCAAAAATATTACATTTTGTCATCTAGTTTACATGAGGCTAACAAAACAATGAAAACGCCGCATCATTCCAGCTATTTGGGGCTGTAGCGGGTACAATGGTTTTAGTGACGAATAAAATAATCATGAACAAAAAGGATGAAGAACAATGGAAAGAAATGCGTATTTTGATAATGCTAGAACGATATTGATCTTCCTCGTTGTATTTGGTCATTTGATTCAACCGTTCGCAACGGATTCACTTGGTATGAACACATTATATACATGGGTCTATATTTTCCATATGCCTGCCTTTATTTTAATCTCCGGTTTCTTTGCAAGGGGGGCAGGGGATAGCAAATATATTTGGAAACTCGTAAATAAATTACTTCTGCCATACCTTATTTTCCAGATGTTGTACACTGGCTATTATTACCTTATTGGTAAAGCGGACTGGCAGGCGAGCTTATTTTACCCGCAATGGTCGCTCTGGTTCCTAATAAGCCTATTTTGCTGGCACATATTACTCGAACAATTTAAGAAGCTAAAACCAATGCTAGGCATTAGCATCGCTTTACTGATTGGGATTGTGGTCGGTTACTTTGGCGAGATTGGCCATACATTAAGTTTGTCGCGGACATTTGTCTTTTTCCCATTTTTCCTAATTGGCTACTGGCTCACGGAAGAGCAATTCATGCTTGTGAAAAAGAGAACTGTCAAAATAGCGGGAATTGTCATTATGGCGGTGTTCGCCTTCTTAATCTATTATTTACCGGAAATTAATACCGGTTGGTTGCTCGCTTCGAAATCGTATGGTGATTTAGGGGTGGAGAACTATGGAGGAATTGTTCGTCTGCTCGTCTATGCGGGGTCGGCATTGATGGTTATAAGCGTCCTTGCCTGGATTCCGCAACAACGGATAAAAGGGGTTACCCATCTTGGAGCCCGGACAATCTACGTCTATTTATTACACGGATTCTTTATCCAATACTTCCGTGAAGCGGGATTATTTTCTGTCGACAGTCCACTCGACCTCATTGGCCTTGCCGCCATCTCAGCAGGAATCGTCTATCTCTTAGCATGGAAACCAGTACTCGGCATCTTCCAACCACTAATTGAAGGCCGCACCACCCTCCTAAGAGAAAAACTAAATTAAGATCTGGGACAGTGGGTCAGAGACACTGTCCCAATTCGAGATCTGGGACAGCGGGGTCAGAGGCACTGTCCCGATACGGGATTCCTATAATCTTTACAAAAAATGAAGAAAGCAGTGAACCGGGTGATGGTCCACTGCTTTCTTCATTTTTTAATCCCGGAAGTGAAGGGATGAGAGTCTCCCGTTCACTTAGCTCACTGGGACAACTGCTCTGACCCCATGTCCCGCTCAAAAGGAGGGACAACTGCTCTGACTCTCTGTCCCGATTTCTAAAACAAGAGGTGTGCGATTAGTGTGATGATTGGGAGTGTGATGATCGTCCGTAATAAGAAGATGACGACTAGGTCGATGAAGGAAACTGGAATTTTGGAACCTAGTAATAATCCTCCGACTTCGGATAGGTAGATCAACTGGGTCACGGATAAAGCGGCAATGATGAAACGTGTCATTTCTGACTCAATACCGGAACCGATAATTGCCGGTAAGAACATATCCGCAAAACCGATTAGAATCGTTTCGGATGCTTCCACAGCATTTGGTACTTGCATAAGTTCTAAGAGCGGGATAAACGGTGTTCCGATCCAACTGAAGAATGGTGTATATTCGGCGATGATAAGTGCAATCAGACCGAATGCCATCACAACAGGAGCAACCCCCATCCACATATCTAAAATGTTTTGGAAGCCCTCTTTAAAGAATTTAGACGCATTCGTTTCTTTCTTTGCACGTTCCAGCGCATTTTTCAGACCGTAACTCAACACGTTATATCCTTCAGGAATGGTTTCATCAAGAACATCGTTACTTCCGTCGATATAGCTATCCTTTTTTCGTGAAAGCGGTGGAATTCGCGGCATGATCAGTGCAGCAACAACGCCGGCAATCACAATTGTGATGTAATAAGGAACAAACATATGCTCCAGTCCGACTTCGGATAATACAACTAAAGAAAATGTAATCGACACGATGGAAAACGTTGTCCCGATTACCGTCGCTTCCCGCTTCGTATAAAATCCGTCTTCATATTGCTTGCTTGTTAGTAGTACTCCGATTGTCCCATCTCCAACCCATGAAGCGAGTGCGTCAATCGAAGACCGTCCCGGAAGTTTAAATACAGGACGCATAATTTTCGTCATCAATGAACCGAAGAACTCAAGTAAGCCAAAGTTCGTCAATAATGGCAAAAATAATCCGGCAAACAAGAAAACCGCGAATAACGTATGCAATAAACCATTAAGTAATGTTCCACCGGTGTCCGGGCTATAAAATGCCTCATGTCCCAGTTTGAAATAGACCATGATCGCAAACACGGCAGCAATCGTCCGGGTAATCGTCCAGAATAATGAAGTAGTAAATAATTGCTTGAAGAAAGGTGTTCGTGCATAAACTTTACCTTGCGATACAAAGCCGATTATTGTACAGATTGCAGTAATCAAGATGATCAGCAACATAATTAGTGATAGATAAGGTGCAAGTGCATCCTCGATAAATCCCGCAAGTAATGCAATTGGAATCGTCGTCCCGTCACTAGTTGAAATCGGGGTAATAAATAAAAGAATCCCGATCAGGGAAGGGATAATGAATAATAAATAGTTCTTCCATGTGTATCCTTTTAACATTTTTTCATCCTCCAAATTAACGTACTGCATAATTATACATCCGGCTGATAAAACATGCAATAGCTGAATAAAATTTCAGTGAATTCTAACTTCTGCCCCGATGTAACCGTTCGTAAAACTCCTACCACAAAAACTTTAGGTCATGTCAAGGAAGTTTTGGAGGGAGATAACGGACGCTAAAACCCTGATTCATTCAACTAACAATCAGTGGGAAATGAAGCAAGACCTCCATTGATTAAAGTTTCAGTTTAGGTTTGTGTAAATCGGATAATTAAGATAAGGTGAAAGTAGGGAAGATAGGAACAGAGGTGGTTCATTTGCGGAAGCTGCTCAAATATAATTTCCTTTATCGCTATTTAGTAATTATCACCCTTACGATTTCATTTATAACGAGAATATATCTATTCCTGCTCCTTCATTCCGTATGGGATGAGCAGACGAATAAGAAATGGAACAAACTGCTTGAAGAGCTCGGGAAGAAGTACCGGGAGAAAGCAGAAAACCTCGGCGGCGTACTCATTAAAGTGGGACAATTTTTAAGTACAAGAACCGACTTTCTTCCCGATGTTTTCATCCAAGAGTTAACCGGCCTTGTCGACCATGTGCCGTCAATGCCTTTTGAATATGCGGAAAAGATTCTCCGGGAAGACTGGGGAGAGAACATATATGAACATGTGAAGTATATTAAGAAACAATCAGTCGCCTCGGCATCGATTGGTGAAGTCTATTACGGTATTTTAAAAAATGACCAAGAAGTTGCAATCAAAGTAAGGCGCCACCGGATTGAAGAAGTATTCCATAAAGATTTTGTCGCACTGCGGATGGTGTTCTGGATTCTTAAAGTGTTTACAAACTTTGGGAAGAAAGCTGATTTAACAGCACTGTATCATGAACTGGTCACCGTCATGGAACGTGAACTTGACTACGGGCAGGAGCTTGAATTCGGAAAGTATTTTAAAAGACGCTATGGTGATATGGAGAATATTCATATTCCATACTTTTATGAAGAACAATGTACGAAACGTATCCTTTTGATGGAATGGATCCACGGGGAAAAAATTACGGATACTGCATTCTTCGCGGAACATCACCTGAACCGGGAACAGATATCCAAGAATCTTTTCGATTTTTACATCGATCAATTCCTGAATCCTGGTAAATTTCATGCGGATCCCCATGCGGGAAACATCCTGCTGCGTGAGGACGGTACCGTTGCGATCATTGATTTCGGAATGATTGGAGAGATTAAGAAACAGGATACTGAAAATTTTAAACTGCTCATCCAAGGATTTATTATCGATAATTATGAAATTGTCATTGATGCATTGGATAAAATGAATTTCCTCCTCCCGAACGCGAATAAGAAGAAAATTAAAGAAGTGTTGATTGATGCCGTTGAAATGTATTCCGATGTTTCATTAAAAAATTTAGATAGACAGGCGATAAATCAAGTATTCGACGAGATAAGCGAGATTGTAAAAGAACAGCCAATCCAGCTTCCTGCCGATTATGCTTATCTGCTCCGAGCGATATCGATCGTCGTTGGGATATTATATACCATTAATCCGGAGATTGATATCGTGAAATGGGGGAAAGATGAGATTAAGGACTGGTTCGGCACGAAGAGTATCGTCGAATCTGTTACCAAGCAGTATGTGAGGCGTGCGACTGATCCGTTGTTGTCTTACCCGCGGGCTCTACTTAATTTCTTAGAAAGCGGAGAACGGGACCGGGTCTGGGATAAAGAAAAGAATCAGATAAAAATGAAGCATCAATACTATTTACTGTTAGAGGTTTTTTCCTTTATTATGGTAGTAGTAGGAACATTAATCAGCGTGTACAGCTATGCGATCGATGAAGCTGCTATTCGCTATACAGGTTGGACCATTGCCGTAATTTTTTTTGTTTTATTGAATATCCTATTACTATTCCATCGTAGAATGATACGCAAGCAAAATAAAAAGGGGGTGTAATTGATGACAGATTACTTAAAGAAAGGCTTCTTACTAGGACTTGGTGCTGCAATTGCAAGTAAAGAAAAGCTGGAAAGTAAGCTAGACGAACTCGTTTCTAAAAATGAGATCTCCCAAGAGCAAGCGAAACAAATGATGAATGACTTCATTGAAAAAGGAGAACAAAAAACGGAAGAATGGTCACAGAAACAAGACGACCAGAAACGCAGAGCTGCTGAGGACTTAGGTCTTGCTACAAAAGAGGACATTGCCGCCTTGCACGCACGAATCACAGAACTGGAGTCAAAACTGGAGAGTCAAGAATAAACTTAACGAGAACTGGTTGAATCATCAGCCGGTTCTTTTTTTTCTGTAAAGTTCTTGAAAAAGGCTATAATGTACTTTATAATTGACCCAAACAATCGACCTTTCAAAGGGGGAAGTAAAGCTTTGGAAGAATACAATCAGTTTTGCTTAAACACGGAAATAGTCCTAGGGAGAGCGCTAGAGCAAAGAGAACTGGAATTTTTGTCATGGCTTTACAATCGGTATCTAGAGGAGCAGCAATTAGGGGCAGCAAGCAGACCTCATAAATCCGAGCAGGAGTCTTAGCGGTAAGCTGAGGCTTTTTTGTGTGTCGGAAATTAAAAATTAAAGATGCTAGGGATGACTGGAATTGCTAGCGATAGCCACGTCCGCTCAGCTCCTTTGTTTATCTCTCAAGTTCATCCAGCGCACAACTCGTGCTATAATGGAAGGAACTGCAGAACACTTAAAGGAGTGACAGGATGAGCATGGAGAATCGAACAGTCTTAACTAAAATGATGAAGGAACTTAACACTGCGATAGCTAAGGAACAGGATGGTCAAGATTTCCTTCAGCATATAAATAATATTAAATTGCTCTCTGAACTATTTCTTGAAGAAGCAGGCGAGCCGGTTCGGGAGGTCCAAGCATCCCAATCACAAAATACGTTTTCCGAACAAGAAATTAAGGCAATGCTTGGGGAGAAGAAGAGTACTGTAATAGAGAATCAGAACGCACCTGCTACGATTGATCATGATGGAGCAAATGGTGATTCAATTTTTGACTTTTAAAGGAGATAAGAAAAAATGAAAGCATTGTTACTAGTTGGTGTCATTAACGGATTTCTGGCCGTTGCTTTAGGAGCCTTTGGTGCGCACGGCCTTGAAGGTAGACTTACGGAAAAGCAATTGGAGACATGGGAAAAAGCCGTTAATTATCAAATGTTCCATACGTCAGCGATTCTAGCAACGGGAATCTTAATGTTGAAAGTCCAGGCGGCAAGTATTACGTGGGCAGGCTGGATGTTTGTTCTTGGAATCGTACTGTTTTCTGGAAGCTTGTACTTATATTCCACGACAGGCGTTCGGACACTTGCGATGATTACTCCATTTGGCGGGGTTTCCTTCCTTGTTGGTTGGGTCCTGCTTGGAACAGCGGTTCTGAAACATTTATAAAAAGAAGAGTGAGCTTGCGAGCAGGAGGATGACAACCGCGCGAATGAGTTGCTTCTTCCCTTGAAGCATGCGGGACGAAGTGTACTGATGGCTGTATGCGTCACAAATTAAGCTAATGCTAAGCAGATAAAAGGAAAAAATGACAAGGAAGATAGAACTTTGGAAAAGGGCGATGAAACCAAGCACAACGGACAGGCCTAACGTTAGGAGCTCAATCTGTATAACTTTTTCATATGTCTGTTTCACGGGTTTCACCCCTTTATTGAAAGATGAGGATGGCAAATTAACTTGCCATCCTATTTTATTGCATAGCGTACGATGAAATAAAAATGCTGTGGCTAACCTAGGAGGTATCCAGGGCTAGCCACGTCCGAATCTGCGCCTTTATTGTTTTTATCGTGGTGGGAAGTTGGCTAATTGTTGACCCGTTGCGGCGAAGGGGTAGTCGTAGTTGATTTCTTCGTTAAAGGTGACATAATCCAAGTAGACCATGAGTAAAAGCACGCGACGGCCGGTTCCTTCTTCGCTTAAGATAATATGATCTCTCCCCGCAGCTTCGATGATCCCCGTAAAAGTACGGCTATTATTCCCTTCAAATGTCATATGGACGGTTGCCATTTTCCCGCGATTTAAACGTAAAATATTTTCAATATACGATTGCTGGAGCGGAAGCATGCCATGGCTTCCTGCTTGTTGCTGCGGGGGTGTCATTTGCCGAACAGCAGGATACATCGGGTAGAATCCGTAAGTCTGCTGTTGTTGCTGCGGATAATACACCTGGTTAGGATAATTATAAAAGCTTTGTTCCTCTTGATTCTGATTTATTTCTTTTTCCTCACTCATTTTGAAAAACCTCCTCATATAAAACAAGATTAATGATAAACATTCGGACAGTCAGGATGAATATTCACTAATTATATGTATGTGAGTTGGGCAAAATGATGACAAAAAAAGCCCGGAACTTATATTTCAAGTTCCGGACCCTTGATACAAACTCTTATAAACTAAAGTATTCTGCGAAATCATCATTTGGCAAGTATGCACCGATGATGAAGTCACCAAATTCGCCGTATTTTGTCGTCACTTCATCAAAACGCATTTCATAAACAATCTTTTTGAACTGCAATGGGTCGTGCGCAAACAATGTCACACACCATTCCCACTCATCAAGCCCAATAGATCCGCTAATAATTTCCTTTACTTTTCCAGCATACTTACGACCTGTCATTCCATGCTCATAAAGCAGGCGAGTACGTTCTGCTTTTGAAATTTCAAACCAGTTTGCATTTTGCTCGCGACGACGATTCATCGGATAGAAACAAGCATACTCCCATTTCGGTAAAATTGGTTTCAATCTTGCTTCAACTTGAGGAGATAGCTCCCGGTCTTTCCCTTCCTCCATTGGATTATGCATCGTCATTTCGACGATGGACACATACGAATGACTCGGGATAAGGAAATCACCTAATTTTGATCTATTAATATCACGCTTAATCTCTTCTAACTCATCCATTGTCGGACGCAGGAAAATAAATAGTAAATCTGCTTTGTTTCCAATAACTTTATAAACGGATTGACTGCCTGCTTTATCTGCTTCAACAGCATCCCATTTCTTCATTAATTCTTGAAATTCTTGAATTGCCGCATTGCGTTCTTCTTCTGATGTTAATTTCCATGTCGACCAATCAAAAGTACGTGTATCATGTAACTTACACCAACCATCCATGGTTACTACTGCTTCAGCCATTATGATCTCTCCCTTATAGAGGTTGTTCAAAAAGTCCGGTAAAAATGACACTTCGAACTTCTTCGTTGGCTTGCTTTTTCGCTCCTCATGTACCTACTGACGTACATTCCGGTGCTCAAAGCTTCGCCGCCTCGAATTTCGACGCATAGGACGTGCTAGTGTCGGCGTTGCAACAGGACGTTGCGCTCTTAGCCGACCTCGGTCCTTTTTATCCTCCTATTTGAACATTACCTTAAATTAATGAATTCTGGTTTTACTATAACATATTTACGAATGTTGATTCACCTCGGAACGTGTCTGTCATTACTTTGTCGAATATCTGCACTCCCTCAATGGTTATTTCTTTAAATCTCAAGTCGAATCGCGTAAAATAAAATTAAAGTCAATTTTAGTGGAGGCAATAATATGAGCGATATATTCGAACAACTAAAACCGAAAGTATCAGCTGCAAATAAAAAAATTGTATTCCCAGAAAGCTTAGATGAGCGTATTCTTGAAGCAGCATCGAAGCTAGCGGGGGAGGGCATTCTTACCCCTGTACTAATTGGAGAAGAAGCTGCAATTAAAGACAAGGCAGCATCCTTATCCTTTGATATTAGCGGATGTAAGATTGTTGACCCAACGAATTATTCGGAATTCGCCGCGATGGTGGATGCCTTTGTCGAGCGCCGTAAAGGAAAAGCCACCCCGGAAAGCGCAAGAGAAATCTTACAGACCGAGAATTATTTCGGGACGATGCTTGTGTATCAGGGAGAAGCAGATGGTCTTGTAAGTGGAGCGGTTCATTCCACATCAGACACCGTGCGTCCTGCATTACAAATCATCAAAACAAAACCTGGAGTGAAGAAAACTTCCGGTGTATTCATTATGGTCCGAAATGAGGAAAAATATGTATTTGCCGACTGTGCTATCAATATTGCACCTGACGCAAACGATCTTGCAGAAATTGCCGCAGAAAGTGCAACCACAGCAGATCTCTTCGGAATTGATCCACGTGTAGCAATGCTAAGCTTCTCTACAAAAGGATCGGCAAAATCAGAAGAAACAGAGCGTGTAGCAGAGGCGCTTCAAATAGCGAAAGAAAATAATCCAGAGCTCGTCATTGATGGTGAATTCCAATTCGACGCAGCCTTCGTACCAAGCGTTGCCGCGAAAAAAGCTCCAGATTCAGAAATCAAAGGGGACGCGAATGTTTTTGTATTCCCAAGCCTTGAAGCTGGAAACATCGGCTACAAAATCGCAGAACGTCTCGGTAACTTTGAAGCGGTAGGACCGATTCTACAAGGATTGAACAAACCAGTAAACGACCTATCCCGAGGCTGTAGCACAGAAGACGTCTACAAACTAGCAATCATCACCGCCGCCCAAGCATAATTGGGACATGGGGTCAGAGGTGTTGTCCCACTTGAAGTGGGGAACACCTCTGACCCAGCTTGCTTATCAGCTCGAGCAGACGGAACAAGGGATTGGTAGAATATTGATTTCGTATTTTATAAAAATAATGCAAGCAGTGGACCATATGTTGGTTCACTGCTTTTTAATTCTGCGCACATGAAGGAGATACGAATTTGGAAGCTTAGGCGTCCTTTAGTCGCTCGAAAGGCTGTGACAATCTTCTTGTTCATTTGATTACAATCTCTCTAATCGGTCGAACAAGTGTGATCCTCTCTTGTTCATTTGATTACAAGCTCTTTAATCGCTCGAACAGCTGTGACCCTCTCTCGTTCGTTTGATTACAAGCTCTCTAATCGCTCGAACAGCTGCACCTTCCTTTTCTCGCTCCCTATCCTTTTATTTAATTCTTTCATTTCGTTTTACCATTTGTTCGTACCTTTTTATGAAGGTTTCCTTTTCCAGTTCTGAAAACTCGGTAGTAATGATTTCACCGCTCAATTCCTTTAAAGCATCAAGGGTTCGCTGCTTCACATCCTCGACCGTCAGCGGATAATTCAATAGTTCAGAAAGGGACCCCATCACTTCTGGCTTCACCTCAGGATAAACGAATGTTGTTTCTTCATCTTTCTTGCTCAACTTGTAAAACTTCTGAATATGACGTGCGCGCTTCTTACTATCACCACTCACATCCAAATAGATTTGAATTGCCGCAGCATCCTTAATCCGACGCTGAGAGATGCCGGCGAATTTTACCCCGTTAATACTTAAATCATAATCCCCGGGACAATAAGAGCCGACGATTTCGTACGCTGCAATATTTGCCGTCAAATCGCGGAACATATGCTGGACGAACTGGAACATCGCGTCATATGCATCGTGAATGGAGACATGCTTTACATCGGGTATGACAAGGGATAAATTCAGCACATGTTCATCAAGTGCCACCGCAAGCCCACCGGAATTCCGTATCATCACATGATATCCTAAGCTTTGCAAATAAGAAACACCTTCATCAATAAAAGGAAGCCTGCCATCCGGGATTCCGAGTACAATCGTTTTCGGATGCGCCCAAAGCCGAATTGCAGGAGGGGACTTTTTCTCACTTACCGCTGTCGCAATCGAGTCATCGATCGCAAAGGAAGTGATTGCCGAATTCGGTTTCCCCTCGAATTCCTTAAGTTTGGTATGATCTATATAGCGAAATGTTTCATAATTTATTATTTCATCCCAATTTTTCATCGTTATCTCCTTATCCTTTTTTCCTGTACGAATCTATTATATAATATAATGAACAATGACCGAAAAGAAACGGGTGGAAAATTTGGCATATAAAGATGAACAATTATCAGAGGAGAAGGTTTTTAAAGATCCGGTTCACCGGTATGTGCATGTTCGGGACCGTGTCATCTGGGATTTGATCGCTACCCCAGAGTTCCAGCGGTTGCGACGGATCAAACAGCTTGGCACAACGAATCTGACCTTCCATGGTGCAGAACATAGCCGTTTCAACCATTCCCTCGGGGTCTATGAAATCGTCCGGCGGATCCTTAATAATTTTAAAGGCCGCGAGCATTGGAATAACGAAGAACGCTTGCTATGCCTCTCTGCAGCACTGCTTCACGATTTAGGCCACGGTCCGTTCTCCCATTCCTTCGAGAAGGTTTTCAAACTGGATCACGAGTACTTCACACAAGCGATTATCGTCGGGGATACGAAAGTAAATGAGGTCTTACAGAAGGTGGGCCCTGACTTTCCGAACCGTGTTGCCGATGTAATTGGGAAAACATATGAAGACCAACTTGTTGTTAGCTTGATCTCCAGTCAAATTGATGCGGACCGGATGGATTATCTCCAGCGGGATGCCTATTATACGGGAGTGAGCTACGGTCATTTTGATATGGAACGGATTTTGCGTGTCATGCGTCCGATTGAAGATCAGGTCGTTATTAAATCGACCGGGATGCATGCGGTGGAAGACTATATTATGAGCCGTTATCAGATGTACTGGCAAGTATATTTCCATCCGGTTACCCGCAGTGCCGAGGTAATTTTATCGAAAATCTTCGGGCGGGCAAAAGCGCTCTACCAAGATCCGGATTATGAATTCAAACTGGAACCGACTCATTTTATTTCCTTTTTCGAGGAAAATGTAACGCTAGCAGATTATGTGAAACTCGATGAAACCATCGTCCAGTACTATTTTCACCTCTGGCAAGAGGAAGATGATGCTATTCTAAGTGATCTCTGTGAGCGGTTTATGAATCGCCGGTTGCTTAAATATGTGGAATTCAATCCGAATTTGCAAATGAATGACTACATGGAACTCATGAGGCTGTTCAAGCAAGCGGGCATTGATCCGGAATACTATTTAGTCGTTGATTCTTCCTCTGATTTGCCGTATGATTTTTACCGGCCTGGGGAAGAGGAAGAACGGTTGCCAATCCACTTACAGATGCCAAATGGGAATCTGAAGGAATTATCCCGGCATTCCGATATTGTCGAATCCATTTCAGGGAAAAAACGGACCGATCATAAATTATATTTCCCCGAGGATTTGCTGAAGGCCCTGACAGACAAGCGGGTTAGGAATGCGATTTTGGAAATTCTTTATGGGCAGGGAGAGAGTAGCAATGTTGATTAACCATGCAAAATTAATTCACTTTTTCCAGTTGACAGGTGGAGTCACTGGGAGGAAAAAGTTACAGAAGATGATTTATATTTTACAAAAATCTGCGGTCCCGTTCGAAGAGAAATACCAATTTCATTTCTACGGACCTTATTCCGAAGAACTGACTTTACGGGTAGAGGAGCTTTGTAATCTTGGATTTATAGAAGAGACGCGGGAAGATAAAGCAAATTATTTCCAGTATCATTATGATGTCACAAAGGCGGGAGAGGATTTTCTTAAGCAATTCACCCTCGATATGCCAGACATTACGGATAAAACGGAACTGCTCCAGTTGCGAAGTTCCAGATTTCTCGAACTCGTATCCACGATTCTTTTCTTTGAACATCTGGATAAGCGCGAGCAGATTGAAAAACTGCACCAAATGAAACCAAAACAAAACTTCACCGAAGCAGAAATAAACGAAGCCTACCAATTCATCAAACAAATACGCAGCACGTGACTGGGACATGGGGTCAGAGCACTTGTCCCAGATTGGGACAGGTGCTCTGACCCCATGTCCCAACTTAAAATATCAGGAAGGGAGTTATTCAAATGAACGATGAACAGAAGAAAAAGAAAAATCGTTTTACGATCATTAAAGATGACTCAACCGACGGGCACGGTGGATATGGAGCTGGGGTGATCAGCCTCGAAAACATGTCATCCATTATCGTTGACCCGAATGAAAATAAAGCATATGTTGACATGGCCGCGATGCATGCGCGGAGTGATGTCGAGCGCCGGGTGAAATGGATACCGAATAAAGAAGAAGTGCCGAATGGGAAGCTGTACTGGATCGTGTGGGTGAACCTTGATCGCAATGATCAAGGAACATATTACGCCGGAGTTGCTGCGAGTGAGATTCGTGTCGACCGGGAAATCAAGCGCGCCTATAAATCAATGGGCGAACATGTGAAACATATGGAACAATCTTTAAAAGGGAAGATTGTCGTCGACCATATGGATGACCATTCGAAAAAGCTGTTGGGTGATTACTTAAGGGAATTCAACGAAGAAATGTGGAACAACTCCTCGGATGAATTGAAAAAAGCCCTCTCTCTATAAAAAGTGAACAAATTGTGACGGATGTTAAAAATGGATATAAAAAGTTGTACTTTAACGTGGGAATTTGTAAAATGAGTATACATGGACGTTAATGTATTACTAGGACAAAAAAGTAACCAACAGCAGCTGAACTGGACATTCACTGCTCGTTGGTTACTTTTTATGAGAGGACTAGCCACGTCCGCTCTGCGCCTTTGTTAAAGATACGCCATTAAAGAAGTCGCAATTGAGAAATAAATAAGCAGACCGACTATGTCATTAACAGTTGTAATGAAAGGACCGGATGCAATTGCTGGATCAAGTTTTAGTTTATTAATGATTAATGGGATAGTTGAACCAATGACAGCCGAAATACCGAATGTACAGAGGATGGACACACCGACAATTAATGCTACCATCCAGTTACCAAATATAATGGTAATCATAACGCTGATCAGTGCCATACATATAATTCCAATTAGAATTCCTGTACTGAATTCCCGCCTAATCATTTTCCAGAATCCTCCGTCTTCAATCGTCTCAAGTGCTAGTCCACGCACTGCAACAGCTAGTGATTGCGTTCCGATATTTCCCGCAGAACCCATAATCATAGGAATAAAAGCAGCAAGCACGACGACAGCTTCAAGTGTTTCCTCAAATTGTCTGATTACACCACCGGTAACTAATCCAAAGAGCATGAGAATGATAATCCAAGGCGCACGTTTTTTTGCGGCTGTAAATGGACTTAATGTCAAATCTGTGGCCCCTTTGGTAGCTGAAATTTCTCCAAAGTCTTCTGTAACTTCTTCTTCAAGGATATCCATGACATCATCAAATGTAACAATACCAAGTAGATGATTATCTTTGGAAACAACAGGAGCGGCAAGAAAGTCATACTTCTTAATCATCCGGCCAACATCTTCCTGATCCATATCCTCTGGAACAGACACTGTTCTTGTAGTCATAATATCTTTTATTACCTCGTCGGGAGCAGCGATGATCAAGTCCCTCAAGGAGACGACCCCTACTAGTATTCCCTCACAATCGACTACATAAAGATAATAAATACTTTCGGCACTTGGAGCCTCTTTTCTAAGCATCTCTAATACATCGGCAGCAGTATCTGTAGACGAGATACTGATCAGTTCTTTTGTCATAATCGCTCCAGCAGTTTTAGGAGCATAGGACAGCAAAGCTTTTATCTTCTCGGCCTTTTCTTTATCCATTTGGAGTAAAATATCTTCAGCTCGTTCACTATTAATTTCTGTCAAAAAGTTCACAACATCGTCTGTAAACATTTGATTAAACATACGAATAGAGTAGTCTTCATCCAATTCTAAAAAGAAAAGCTTTTGGTCGCTTATGTCTAATCCGCCAAAAATCTCTGCAAATTCCCCTGGTGTAAGATAGGAATACCCCCGCGACCTAGCGTCACCATCCAATTTTACGAAAATATCGAGTTGATCGGATGGATGTAAGTCTAAGAAAGTATCTCGAAACTTTTCCTTATCGCCAGCATCTAAAGTATCTAAAATTAATTTTGTATATTGTTCCCGTGTTTTTTTGGTTAGTTTAACCATCGTAATTTCCTCCTTTGACAGGAGTCAATCTACTAAAATAAAAAAATATGTGAGAATAGACTCCTGAATTGTTTTAACTTTTCCATCATGCAACAAAAATATGATTCCGAATTGGGTTCGGGAATAAGATCCAATCTATCCCACATCCTTTCTAAATATATAAGAAACTACAAATTAAAATGCTGTGATATCTTAGGTATCCAGGGTTAGCCACGTCCGGCTCCAGCGCCCAGCAACTAGCAGATCTTTTGGTGGGACGAGCAGTGCGCAGTCCCAAACTTCACACTCCTCCAATCGATAAGTCAACATCAACTCAAAACTAAAGGAGGGCCGCTTAAATACGGGCTAAAGCCCAACATCGGCATACCCCTAAAGGGGCATGTTTCCTTTATCTCATTCCGGAGTGCTCCAGTTTGTACGTTGCTAAACGGGCGCTTGCGCCTTTGTTCATAAAAATAAAAATACACCTTCTACGGCTAGAAGGTGTATTGAAAAAAGCATAATTAAGAAGAGTTCTGATTACGAACACAGTTAAAAAAGCTTATCAAATATCCTCCAATCGTAGAGCTTTAGCACTGTGTGGCATAGGAATCATATCCAGCTACATTAAAAACCACCTTATGTCGATGGTTCCTGTTGACCCATTGGCGTCTTTGGACATTTTTGGGCAGTAGCGTATCTCCAACACAGGAGCCTTACCTAACGAAGGTCTATTTACATACGAATACAATGGTACAGGTATTCTGGGCATTAGTCAACCTTACCGAAAAGTTACTGCACCTCCCGTGTCTTAAAATATTTTTCAAAGACTCGAAAGTAAAAAGCTACTCGAACAACAGCTGAAACCATTTTTTGAAAAATCCATCATCATTATCTTCCTGTTCCGGGGCAATTGTTGGCTCACAATAATCAACTGGTTCCGTCCCTTTTTTAAAATACATCATAAGGCTTTCTCCGCAATAGGGAGTCGCCCGTAAACCTGTCTCAAGATCAATCGGAACCCCAACGACACCATCTGGGATAGGGAAGTTTTCCTGCTGTTCCCCTTCATGTGCCTTTTCCATCACACGGGCCCAAATCTCTTTCGCATACGTCGTTTCTTGCACTGCTGTAATAACGCGGTGGTCATCATATCCGGTCCATACACCGGTCACAACAGAAGGACTATAACCGATCATCCAGTTATCGGCCTCTGTCGTCCCGGATTTACCCGCATAGAGTCTTGTTAGATGATGGGAAATCGGACTTCCAGTGACCGGCATATAGCCATTCAGCTTCGGTTCGAAAATCCCGGTAAGCAGCTGGGTCAAAATAAAACTCGTCTGCTCATTCAATACTTGTCGTCCGTTTGAACTTTTTCGCTCATATAGTACCTGGCCATTTTTGTCCGTGATTTTTCGAATCGTATATGTTTCCAGCTCTTTTCCTCCATTTCCAAGCATCCCGTAAGCTGTGACAAGCTCTTCTAACGTAACAGACGCTGTCCCAAGCGCAAGGGAAGGGACGGCAGGCAACTCTTTTTCAAAACCAAAAATTTGCGCAGTATCAATGAACCGTTCGATACCAAGCTGCAGACCTGTGCGAACGGCATACACATTATCGGAAAGGGCGATTGCTTCGGCGAGTGTAATAGGCCCATAAGCATAATAATGATTGAAATTTCCCGGCTCATACACGTTCCCATTCTCGAGCCGGAATGTAGTCGGTTCGCTCATCAATTTCGTCAGTGGTGTAAAGCCGTTTTCCAGTGCAGCATAATATAAAAAAGGTTTGAAACTTGACCCTGGCATCCGAAAAGCATTCCGTACCCGATTAAATTCACTTGCCTGATAGCTTCTTCCACCAGCAAGGGCGAGGACTTCTCCTGAATGGATATCTACAGAGAAAACCCCCGCCTCTAGTTCTGTCGTTTCTGGAATAATTTCCTTCATGGCCGTTTCTACCTGTTCCTGAACGGTTTCATCAATCGTCGTATAGAGCTCATAACCACCCGCGCGAATTAATTGCTCCGTTACTCCAAGAATCGCAGCTGCCTCTTTCATCGCCATGTCCTGGAAATGCCCGGCAAATTCCTCGCGTCCTTCATCTTTATCCGTTCGGTACTCAAGTTTTTCTCTAATTGCCGTATGATATGTTGCGTCATCGATTATCTTTTCTTGCCATAAACGCTTTAAAATCAATTCTTTTCGTGCTTCGGCATTTGCTTCGTTATTAAAAGGCGAATAATAGGTCGGTCCCTTAGGAATCCCAACAAGCATCGCTGTCTCCGCGTACGACAGGTCCGTTTGCGGTTTACCGAAGAAATACTCACTCGCCGCCTCAATCCCGTAAGCACCATGACCGTAATAAATCGTGTTCAAATACCCTTCCAGGATCTCATCTTTCGTATAATGCATCTCAAGCCGCACGGTATAAAACGCTTCTTTCAACTTCCGGATCCATGTCTTTTCATGGGTCAAATATAAATTCCGAGCGAGCTGTTGGGTAATCGTACTCGCACCTTCCCGGAGTGAACCAGAACGGATATTTTTAATAATCGCTCCGCCAATACGTATGAAATCAAAACCATGATGCTCATAAAAATGATGGTCTTCGATTAAAATCGTTGCAGCAATCACTTTTTCCGATAGATCTTCCTTCTCGACCCAATACTGGTTCCGTATCCCGCTCTCAATTCCAATTACCGCATCATCCCTGCTGTAAATCTTCGTATCCTGCTCCGCTCCCATTGGGGGTGGTCCCAAGAGGTAAATGAATGCTAAGAAAAAAACTGCAAAAAGAATAAGCGCTATGACCATATAAATACCGAGCCGCACCAACCGCCACAGCAACCGATGCTTTCTTCGCCTCTTCACTGACACCCAGCTCCCTAAACCTAGCTTTTTTTACAGTATGGGAGAAATTGGCCGATTTTAAACAATAAAAAAGAAAGGAGGACGCCCCATTCCTTGTGTATCAAACTCGTTAATTCTCTTACGGTTTTCAAAGCTACTCGTGCTTCCTGTAATAATACCAACTTTAACCAAAATAATTCCTCCAAAAGTATATAGACTGCATGATCGTGGTGCATTTTTTTGAAATCCTTATGTATCAAGGATAAACCGGATCACCGCACTGAACACCAATAGATTTTCCCTCCTGATTTGTTAATCCACCAACTTGGAATATATCTAAAAAGTAGCCAACAAAGTGTGAGTAAAAGAAAAACACATCTTTTTATTGATTACCATGTCAACTTACCGATATAATAAGGTCATTATTCAAAAAGGAAAGGCGATAGGATGAACGAGCCAGAAAAGCGTGTTGCGCTTCAATTGAAAATGAAGATTCAGGATGCTTCAGACAAGGAAGTAAATCATATAAAAGCAACCGGTGTATTCTTCCGGAAGGGCAAGCTGGATGTACTAAGGTTTGAAGAAACAATAGATGATATGGAAATTTCATCACTTATCACAATCCAGAAAGAGAAAGTGACGATTAAACGAACCGGTGCCGTCTCGATGCATCAGCAATTTCGCCTTGGTCAAGTAACAGAAAATGTTTACAAACACCCGCATGGAAACCTGCATATGGAAACATTCACGCAGCTGATGATGTATCAGCCATTGGGGCAAGGCATACCAGCGCGATTGAACCTGGATTACACTGTTAAACTAAATGGGCAAGATGAACGAAAGCATACATTGGAACTTATTATTATAGAGGAGGACCCCAGATGAACGTACTGGAACAAACAGAACAGAAATTGAAACAAGAAATTTCGGAAGCCGTACTTAAGTCAGACCTTGCAAGCGCAGAAGAACTTCCGGAAATTATTTTAGAGAAACCAAAAGATAAATCCCACGGTGACTTTGCAACGAATATTGCCATGCAGCTTGCCCGAATTGCAAAGAAAGCGCCACGGCAGATTGCTGACGAGATTGTAAAAGTGATCAACGAGACAGAAGCATCAATTGAAAAAATCGAAATCGCAGGACCTGGGTTTATTAACTTTTTTATGAAAAATGATCTTCTCGAGCAAATCATCCCGACAATTCTTAGAGAGCAGGACAATTACGGGAAAAGTGATGCTGGTAAAGGCAAACGTATCCAAGTAGAGTTCGTTTCGGTAAACCCGACTGGTGACCTCCACCTTGGTCATGCCCGCGGAGCAGCTTATGGGGACGTGCTTAGTAGTTTGCTCGCGGCGGCAGGCTATAATGTCGAACGGGAGTATTATATTAACGATGCCGGCAGCCAGATCGATAAGCTAGGGTTCTCGGTTGAAGCACGCTACTTGCAGGAGCTCGGTGAAGACGTTGAGATGCCGGAAGACGGTTATCACGGACAAGTCATTATCGATATGGCAAAAGCAATTGTCGCAGAAGACGGCAATAAATGGCTGGAAAAATCTCATGAAGAACGCTTTGAATACATGAAAGAGTATGGACTTAAGGCTTCACTGCGAAATATTGAACGTGACCTGAAAGACTTCCATGTCGAATTCGATAACTGGTTCTCGGAGCGCACCTTATATGAAGATGATCAAATACCGAATGCAGTCCAGCAGCTGAAAGAGAGTGGCTATATTTATGAAAAAGATGGTGCAACGTGGTTCAAGACGACGGAATTTGGTGATGATAAAGACCGTGTCATCATTAAACAGGATGGTAACTACACGTATCTGACACCGGATATCGCGTACCATAAAAATAAATTGGACCGTGGCTTCGATAAACTCATCAACGTCTGGGGTTCCGATCACCACGGCTATGTCGCTCGTATGAACGCAGCGATTCAAGCGCTCGGTTACCCGGCAGATAAGCTGGAAGTAAAAATCATTCAAATGGTGAATCTCTTTGAAGGCGGGGAAAAGGTACGAATGAGTAAACGTACCGGAAAAGCTGTGAGCTTGCGTGAACTGATGGAAGAGGTCGGAATTGATGCAACCCGTTATTTCTTCGTCGCCCGTTCCAACGATTCCCAGCTTGATTTCGATATAGACCTTGCTCGTTCTCAGTCCAACGAAAACCCGGTTTACTACGTGCAATATGCACATGCACGGATCTGTACGATGCTCTCTCAAGCGGAAACAAGAGGTTTCGATGTTAATGGGAAGTTTGATTTTGCAGAGCTTACATCAGAAAAAGAGCAAGAGCTCCTTATGAAGATCGGCTCCTTCCCGCAAACGGTCGCTGACGCAGCGGAAAAGCATGCACCTCAACGCGTAACGAATTATGTATTCGAACTCGCAAGCTTACTTCATAGCTTCTACAACGCAGAGAAAGTACTTGATGCAGATGCACCGGAACGGACAACTGCAAGAATCGCCTTAATGAAAGCAGTCCGTATCACTATCGCCAACGCACTTAACCTAATCGGCGTAACCGCACCGGAGAAAATGTAAAGAACATAAGAGCCAAATTAATTTCTTTTGTGAAAGGAATTGATTTGGCTCTTTTTTGTTGTTTGAAAGATTTTATGATTAGGGTTCTTCTTACATTAATGGGGGAACAAGTGGTAGATGTTTTCCCATTACCGTGTTGATCTAGCTTGAGTGGGAAAATAAATGGTGTTTATTTTCCCGTTATCGTGTTGATCCAGTGTAGATGGGAAAACAAACGGTGTTTATTCTCCCATTCTCGTGTTGAACTAGCGTGAATGGGAAAACAAACGGTAATTATTTTCCGATTATCGAGTTTATCCAGTATGAATGGGCAAACAAATAGCAATTATTTTCCTAATTAGCATCCCCATCTCGCATGAATGACAAAACAAACTAAAAGATTTCGACAAAACTATTGACTGAATGGTCATTCACCTATAAAGTAGTATGTACTATAATGATATGTATCTATATCATTTCAGACGAGAAATTTTTTTAGAACACCATGTAATCGCTATCATTCTGAATAAATGAAAAAAGAGGGGGCATTTAAATGGATACATTTCAAATTATTAACTGGATCGCATTCTTAGTTGTAACCATCTATGCAATCTATTTATTTGCTAGAGTCATTGCAACGAGAATGTCCTATATCAAACTTGGGAGAAAGTCAGAGTTTGATGGCGAAATCAAATTACGTCTAAAACGCGTAGGGAAAATTGTTTTCGGTCAATCGAAGCTGCTGAAGGATAAGAAGTCTGGAACGATTCATGTGATGATGTTCTATGGATTCATCCTTGTCCAGTTCGGCGCAATTGACATGTTCATCAAAGGATTATCACCGGGCAACCATTTGCCATTCGGATCGCTTTATCCAGGGTTCGTCTTTTTCCAAGAACTCGTTACGTTGATGATCCTTGTAGCGGTATTTTGGGCATTTTACCGCCGTTATATGGAAAAGCTTGTCCGACTGAAGCGCGGATTTAAAGCAGGTCTTGTACTTATTTTCATCGGGACACTCATGCTTTCTGTCCTTGCTGGAAATGGGATGCTCATGCTCTGGGAGGAACGGGCAGTAACCTGGACAGAGCCTGTTGCGAGTTTAATTGCAACAGCTTTTAGTTTTCTATCACCAGAGACAGCGATGGTACTGTTTTTCGTTGCTTGGTGGGTGCATACGCTCACGTTGCTTACCTTTTTAGTATACGTTCCGCAATCCAAGCACTTCCACTTGATTGCAGCACCAATCAACGTATTTTTAAGTAAAAAGGTTCCTGGAAAGTTAGAAAAAATTGATTTTGAAATGGACGCGGAAGACGAGGAAGAAGAAATTTCCTTCGGTGTAGGGAAAATTGAGGACTTCAGCCAATACCAGATGATTGATTTTTACGCCTGCGTGGAATGTGGCCGTTGTACCGACGTCTGCCCAGCTGCAGGTACCGGGAAGATGCTTTCCCCAATGGATATTATGATTAAACTGCGTGATCATCTTACAGAAAAGGGAGCAGCAGTAACTGGTAATTCACCTTGGGTGCCGAGCTATGCATTCTCGAATTCTACTGGAAATATGGCCAGTAGCGAGGGAGAGGCTGCAGCAACAATTCAAAATATGAGTCTTGCAGGTGACGTCATTACTGCTGAAGAGCTTTCTGCATGTACGACTTGCCGGAACTGTGAAGATGCTTGCCCAGTAAATAACGAACACGTTGGAACGATCATTGACCTGCGTCGTTACTTAGTGATGACGGAAGGGAAGATGGATTCTGAAATCCAACGTGCCGTGCAAAATATCGAACGTCAAGGTAACCCTTGGGGTCTATCGAAAAAAGATCGCGTGAAATGGCGCGAAGAAGATGAAACAGTATACATTCCGACGGTAAAAGAATTGAAGAAAGAAGACAAAGAGTTTGAATACCTGTTCTGGGTAAGTTCGATGGGGGCCTACGATAGCCGTAGCCAAAAAATCGCTCTTGCTTTTGCGAAACTAATGAACCGGGCAGGTGTCAGCTTTGCGATTTTAGGAAACACTGAAGCAAACTCAGGAGATACAGCCCGCCGTATCGGAAATGAATTTCTTTTCCAAGAGATTGCAGAAAAGAACATAAAGCAATTCAATAAATATAATGTGAAGAAGATTGTTACAATTGACCCGCACGCCTATAATATCTTTAAAAACGAGTATCCAGACTTTGACTTTGAAGCGGAAGTCTACCATCATACGCAATTACTCTATGATTTAATCATGGAAGGAAAATTGCAGCCAACCGGCCAGATCAATGAACGCCTAACGTACCATGACTCCTGTTATTTGGGCAGATATAATGGCGTATATGACCCACCGCGGGAAATCTTGAAATCGATTCCGGGGCTGGAATTAGTAGAAATGGTCCGTACCCGTGAAAACGGCATGTGCTGCGGGGCCGGCGGAGGCTTAATGTGGACGGAAGAAACAACCGGAAATCGCATCAACGTCGCCCGTACAGAACAAGCATTACAAGTGAACCCATCGATGATTTCGACAGGTTGTCCATACTGCTTGACGATGATCAGCGACGGAACAAAAGCGAAAGAAGTCGACGAAGATATCGGCACGCTTGACGTAGCTGAAATTCTAGCAATCTCCGTATTTGCTGAAGAAGAAGAGAAAACAGCGTAATAATAAAGTGAACCTTCATTCAGTGAGGATTCCTTCCCTCCCCACTGAATGTTAGTTGAACAGAATCAGGGATTTACGGACTGTATATCCCCACCTTCACACCTCGGGCTTTACTCATGTTTAGAGATGGGGGTATTACAGACCGTTAATACGTGATAAATTGAGGTTGGGAAATGAACTATTTTAATCTATTTCCCAACCTCTAAATTTACTAACCTATAATGAGCGAGCGATCAATCAGACGCGCTAATATATTTTTTTAGGAGGATCATAATGAGAAAATCAGTAATTGTGTCAGGTGCAAGAACTCCATTTGGAAGATTCGGAGGCGGATTACAACCTCTCCAAGCAACAGACCTTGGTGGAAAAGTTATTTCTGAAGCGGTCAAACAAGCAAACTTGGAAGGTGACCAAATCGATGAAGTGATTATGGGAACTGTACTACAAGGTGGCCAAGGCCAAATCCCTTCCCGCCAAGCAGCAAGAAAAGCCGGACTCCCTTGGAACGTGAAAACAGAAACAATCAACAAAGTCTGTGCATCCGGACTTCGCGCCGTTACTCTCGCCGATCAACTCATTCGTCTAGGAGATGAGGACACGATCGTAGCAGGTGGAATGGAAAGCATGAGTAATGCCCCTTATATTTTAAAAGATGCCCGCTGGGGACACCGGATGGGTGACAGACCTGTTGTAGATTTAATGATTCACGACGGACTCACCTGCTCCTTTGAAGGTGTCCATATGGGGAATTATGGAAACAGCACAGCGAATAAATACGATGTCAGCCGCGAAGCTCAAGATGAGTGGGCCTACCGGAGTCATATGCGGGCAGTTGAAGCAATTGAAGAAGGTAAATTCAAAGATGAGATTGTCCCTGTTGAAATTCCGCAGCGAAAAGGGGATCCGGTCCTTATTGATACAGATGAAGCACCACGGAAAGATACGAGTATCGAAAAACTTGCGAAATTGCGCCCGGCATTTGATAAAGACGGAACAATCACAGCTGGTAACGCACCAGGCGTAAACGACGGAGCCTGTGCATTTGTTGTGATGGGTGATGATACAGCAGAGAAACTTGGGAAAACACCGCTCGCAACGATTCTCGGTCACGCAGAAGTTGCCGTTGAAGCAGAGAATTTCCCGCAAACGCCAGGTCTTGTTATTAACGAACTTTTAAAGAAAACTGGCTATACGAAAGAGGATATTGAACTCTATGAAATCAATGAAGCATTCGCTGTTGTGTCGCTCGCAAGTGGGGAAATCGCTGGAATTGATATGGAGAAAGTAAATGTCAATGGCGGGGCAGTAGCACTTGGTCACCCAATCGGAGCAAGTGGCGGAAGAATTATTTTAACACTTATCCATGAACTGAAAAGAAGAGGCGGCGGTCTCGGAATTGCTGCGATCTGTAGTGGCGGTGGTCAAGGAGATGCCATCTTAATTGAAGTGAAATAAGAGGGGGAACGATGATGACAATTAAACGCGTAATGGTAATCGGTGCAGGTCAAATGGGGGCAGGGATCGCCCAAGTGGCGGCCCAAGCTGGTTTTGAAGTGCTTTTACACGATGCAAATGGAACAGCGCTTGATGAAGGGATACAACGAATTGAAAAACTCCTCACCCGAGCCGTCCAAAAGACGAGAATCACAGATGAAGAGAAGGCATCAACGCTGAACAATCTAAAGCGAGCAAAGAAACTAGAAGATGCGCGTACTTGTGATTTAGTCATCGAAGCAATTGTTGAAAATATGGACGTGAAAACAAAACTTTTCCGTGAACTGGATGAAATTACTCCAGCTCATACAATTTTAGCGACGAATACATCATCTTTACCGATTACGGAAATTGCCGCTGTAACAAATCGTCCGGAACAAGTTATCGGCATGCATTTTATGAACCCGGTCCCGGTTATGAAGCTCGTCGAAGTCATCCGCGGGATTCAAACAAATGATGAGACATATGAAAAAATTTCTCAGATGGCAGAAGAACTAGGAAAGACTTCTGTTGAAGTTGCTGATTTCCCAGGTTTTGCAGCGAACCGGATTTTAATGCCGATGATTAACGAAGCAATTTATGCGGTTTACGAAGGTGTCGCTTCACCAGAAGATATTGATACGGTGATGAAGCTCGGTATGAATCACCCGATGGGACCACTTCAGCTGGCAGATTTCATCGGGCTTGATACATGTCTCTACATTATGGAAGTGCTCTATGATGGTTTTGCAGATAGTAAATATCGTCCGTGCCCATTACTTAGAAAATATGTGAAAGCAGGCTGGCACGGTAAGAAATCCGGTCGTGGCTTTTACGTATATAGCTAATACAGCAAGAGAACAGCAAAGGGGGTAACCGGAATGGATTTGACATTTACCGAAGAACAGGAAATGATCCGTAAAATGGTCCGTGATTTTGCCGAAACAGAGATTGCGAATGAAGTGGAGCGGATGGAGCGTGAAGACCGCTTTCCAGAAGAAGTGATCCGGAAAATGGGTAAGCTCGGTTTAATGGGGATTCCAATTCCAGAGAAATACGGTGGAAGTGGAATGGATTTTACATCGTACATTATCGCTATTAACGAAATTTCAAAGGTGAGTGCTGGTATCGGCGCTATCTTATCTGTTCATACATCCGTTGGTACGAACCCGATTTTAAAATTTGGTACGGAACAACAGAAAGAAAAATATATCCCGAAGCTTGCAAGTGGAGAATACGTGGGAGCATTCGCGCTCACGGAACCTGGTGCGGGCTCGGACGCCGCAAATATTAAAACAACGGCAAAAAGAGACGGGGATCACTATATTTTAAACGGCTCGAAACTGTTCATCACGAATGGTACCCATGCAGATACGTTCATTACATTTGCAAGAACCGGTGAAGGGGCGACTGGAGTTAGTGCCTTTATCGTGGAAAGGGAAACCTCCGGTTTTTCCATTGGGAAAGCTGAGAAGAAGATGGGCATGCATGGTACTGGGACGGTTACACTGAATTTTGACCACTGTAAAGTACCGAAAGAGCAACTCCTCGGAGGAGAAACGGAAGGCTTTAAAATTGCGATGGCGAACCTGAATGTCGGGCGTATTGGTATCGCTGCCCAAGGCCTTGGTATTGCAGAGGCCGCTCTTGAGCATGCAATCCATTATGCGAAAGAGCGTGAACAATTCGGCAAGCCAATCGCCCACCATCAAGGGATTTCATTTAAACTTGCCGATATGGCAACAGAGGTTGAAGCTGCCAGGTTATTAGTTTATCGGGCAGTAGATCACGTTGAAAAAAATCTTTTGCTCAGCAAAGAAGCATCCATGGCGAAAATGTACGCATCAAACACGGCGATGAAGACCGCGATTGAAGCGGTACAAATACATGGCGGCTACGGATATACCGAAGATTACGCTGTCGAACGGTTTTTCCGGGAAGCGAAAGTTACCCAGATTTATGAAGGTACCAATGAAATCCAACATGTTGTCATATCGAAAAACTTACTGGATTAGGAGTGAACAAAAATGAATTTTCAACTGACGGAAGAACAGGAAATGCTGCGGAAAATGGTCCGCGAATTTGCAATGAATGAAGTGGAACCGACTGCAGCCGAAAGAGATGAGGAAGAACGCTTTGACCGGGAGATTTTTGATAAAATGGCTGAACTCGGTCTGACTGGAATCCCGTGGCCGGAAAAATACGGTGGAATTGGTGCAGACTTCGTAAGTTATTGTATTGCGGTTGAAGAATTATCCCGTGTTTGTGCGTCTACCGGTGTGACATTGTCTGCCCATCTATCCCTTGCTAGCTGGCCGATTTATACGTACGGTACGGAGGAGCAGAAGAAGACGTTTCTTTACCTGCTTGCGACTGGGGAAGCGCTTGGTGCCTATGCCTTATCTGAACCAGGTGCAGGAAGTGACGTTGCAGCAATGAAGACCATTGCGAAAAAAGATGGCGACGATTATATATTAAATGGCAATAAGGTTTGGATTACAAATGGTGGAGTTGCTGATATCTATATCGTTTTTGCGAAAACGGATCCTGCTGCAAACCACAAGGGCATCAGTGCATTCATCGTGGAGAAAGGAACAGAAGGCTTCACCTTTGGTAAAAAGGAGAAAAAACTCGGTATTCGTTCGTCACCTACGACCGAATTAATTTTTGAAAACTGTCGGATACCGAAAGAGAACTTACTTGGCGAAGAAGGGGAAGGCTTTAAAATTGCGATGACAACTCTAGATGGCGGGAGAAACGGAATCGCTGCCCAAGCTGTCGGGATTGCCCAAGGAGCACTCGACGCATCGATAAATTACGCGAAAGAAAGAGAACAGTTTGGAAAACCAATTGCCCATAACCAAGGAATTTCATTTAAACTTGCTGACATGGCAACAGAAGTCGAAGCCGCTCGTTTATTAACGTACCAGGCAGCATGGCTTGAGAGTAACGGAAAACCATACGGAAAAGAATCCGCCATGTCCAAACTATTCGCAGGAGACGCAGCCATGCGGATTACTGTAGAAGCAGTCCAAATCTTCGGCGGTTACGGCTATACGAAAGATTATCCGGTCGAACGCTATATGCGTGACGCGAAAATCACCCAAATCTACGAAGGCACCCAAGAAGTCCAACGCCTCGTCATCGGCCGCACCATCACAAAATAACCTGGGACACTGGGGTCAGAGCGCCTGTCCCAGTATGAAGCGGGACAGTGGGGTCAGAGCGCCTGTCCCAGTATGAAGCGGGACAGTGGAGTCAGAGCACCTGTCCCAGTAAGAAGTGGGACACTAGGGTCAGAGCTGTTGTCCCAGCAAACTGGGACAACAGCTCTGACCCCATGTCCCGGTGGAAAGGAAGGGCATCATGTATGAGTTGGTTGAAAGGTTGAAACAAAAGGATATACGTGCGCTTGCTCGGGCGATTACGATGGTGGAGAATGATCATCCGGAAAAGCTGGAGCTGTTAAGTGCGGTGTTCAGCGAGCGGAAACACGCTGTATATGTAGGGCTGACTGGCTCACCTGGTGCAGGTAAGAGCTCACTTGTAAACCGGCTTGTCACCCAGATCCGGAGTGAGGGGAAAACGTGTGCTGTTATCGCGGTTGATCCAACAAGTCCATTTAGTGGTGGCGCACTCCTCGGGGACCGGGTCCGTATGAATGAACATTTCCTTGATGACGGCGTGTTCATCCGCAGTATGGCGACGCGCGGTAGTCTCGGTGGCCTTGCCCGGGCAACAAAGGATGCGGTGCGCATATGTGATGCCTACGGGTTTGATGTGATTTTAGTCGAAACAGTCGGTGTCGGCCAGTCCGAGCTCGACATCATGAAAATCGTCGACACAACAGCCGTCGTCCTTACACCGAACAGCGGAGACGTGCTCCAGATTTTTAAAGCAGGCATTATGGAAATCGCCGACCTTTTCGTCGTCAACAAAGCAGACCTCCCAGGCTTCGGTAAATTGAAGGCATTACTGAAAGAACTTGTCATGATCACCGCAACCGAAGAACGGGAAACCCCGATCATCAAGACGATCACGACGGAAAATAAAGGAATCGATAAACTGTGGGGAAAAATCAAAGACCATCATGAATATCTCTACAAGACCCACGAAGGAAAAAGAAAACGTAAGATGCAGCAAGAACTTGAAGTCTATGAACTCATCCGCGAAGAAATTTGGCGAGAGGTGAAACAATTTATCGAATCAAAGAGACACCTTGAGCCAATTAAAGCAGATGCGGATCCTTACAAACTCGCGATAGACTGGTACGCAAGATGGAAGAAGGAAGGAGGCTTTACAGATGATGGATAAGAGTCGAATTATCTCCTCCGTAAAAGACGAAGACCTGATCAAAAAACGCCGCGATCAGATGATTCAAGGCGCGATTCGGCTTTTTAAAGAGAAGGGCTTCCACCGGACGACAACGAGGGAAATCGCTAAAGAATCTGGCTTCAGTATCGGTACACTTTATGAATATATTAGAAAGAAGGAAGATGTCCTTTTTCTTGTTTGCGATTACATTTATGATGGCGTGCGCGATCATTTTGAAACAGAGCTGCAGCTGGAAAACCCTTCAGAGGAAAATTTGAAGGCAGTTTTCAAGTTTTATTATGAGCTTATGGATGACATGCAGGAAGAAATTCTCGTTCTCTATCAAGAAATAAAAGGCTTAAATAAGGAGACGAGGAAATATGTGCTGCAAAAGGAGAAAGATATGGTCGCTATGCTTGAGAAGCTTATCCTTTCTTGCTACCCGGATGCATTAAATGAAGAGGAAGTAAGCATAGCAGCGAATAATATCTTTGTTCAAGGCCATATGTGGGGCTTTCGTCGGTGGATTCTGCAACAGAAGTTCACGATAGAAGAATACATCGATATCCAAATTAAGCTGAACCTCCATGGCCTCTTGCATAAAAAATGATGATCCAAAGGGGAGGAGAAACATCATGCAACAAGTAGAAGTTTACAAACCGAAAAATCCGATTCGTTTTGTCACGGCATCAAGCCTATTTGATGGCCACGATGCCTCGGTCAATATAATGCGCCGAATCCTGCAAGCAACAGGGGCAGAAGTTATCCACCTCGGTCATAACCGTTCCGTGGAAGAAGTCGTCTACGCTGCGATTCAGGAAGATGCTCAAGCGATTGCCGTCTCTTCTTATCAAGGCGGACACGTCGAATATTTTAAATATATTATCGATCTATTAAAAGAAAACGATGCCGACCATATTAAAGTTTTCGGTGGTGGAGGTGGAACGATTATCCCGAGGGAAATTAAAGAACTTCATAATTATGGGGTTGACTGGATATTTTCCCCTGAGGATGGTCGTAAATACGGTCTTCAAGGTATGATTAACCGAATGATGGAAGCGAGCGACTTTCCAACGCCGCTTCAGATTGAAAAGGAGAAAGAGCGTTTATACAAGAGTGAGCGGGACGCTATGGCGAAGTTCATTACGTATATGGAAAACACGCCGAGTGATTCCAAGGAGAAACAACAGCTTCTCGAAGAATTTCGCAGTAAAGCAGATCAAGCGATTCCCGTGCTTGGGATTACGGGTACAGGTGGAGCGGGGAAAAGTTCGCTTACGGATGAACTCATACGCCGCTTCCTTAATGAAGTTCCCGATAAAAAGATTGCCGTCATCTCCATCGACCCGACGAAACGGAAAACTGGCGGAGCATTACTCGGTGATAGGATTCGTATGAATGCTATTTTTCATGATCGCGTCTATATGCGCTCACTTGCAACGAGGGAATCGCGGGACGAACTTTCCACGGCAATTAATGATGTCCTTGATGTCGTCAGGGCAACTGGTTTTGACTTTGTCATTGTGGAAACGAGCGGGATTGGCCAAGGAAATGCTGCAATTACCGATGTCACAGATCTTTCCATGTACGTCATGACCGCTGAATTCGGTGCTCCCACTCAGCTTGAGAAGATTGATATGATTGATTACGCGGATTTTATCGTCATTAACAAGTTCGAACAACGGGGTTCAGAAGATGCGTTGAATCAAGTACGTAAACAATATGAGCGGAGCCGCATGCTTTTCGGTCAAGACAAAACAAAATATCCAGTATTCGGAACGATTGCGAGCCAATTCAATGATACAGGAACGAATTCTCTATTTGCTTCCATTATCGATACGCTGAACGAGCGCTACGGATGGGAGGAGGAGGTTGAGTTTGAAAGGCATGTCCTTTCCGAGAAGCAAAATCAAATCATCTCCGGAGATCGCCGCCATTATTTACGGGAAATTGCTAGTATCGTCCGTGATTATAATAAACAAACCGAAAATCAAAGCGAGATAGCGCGAAAACTGTATCAGCTGCAAGGAACTTTGGAAATCATCGAGGACCCTGAAGCGAAAGAATTACTAGAACAAACTATAACCCAATATAAAAAACAGCTGAGCAATCATTCGCTAGAGCTGCTTGAATCATGGGATGATACGCAGGAAAAATATAGTCAGGACACGATGACCTTTAAAGTCCGTGATAAGGATATCGTTACGGAAATCACAACAGAATCCTTGTCTGGTCTCAAGATCCCGAAAGTCGCCTTCCCGAAATTCCAAGACTGGGGTGAACGCCTCCGCTGGCTTATGAAAGAAAACGTTCCGGGCAGATTCCCATTCACAGCAGGAGTATTTCCGTTCAAGCGGGAAGGGGAAGATCCAACCCGTCAATTCGCTGGAGAAGGGACGCCAGAGCGGACGAACCGGAGATTCCATTATTTATCAAAAGATTCCGAGGCAAAACGGCTTTCGACCGCTTTTGACTCTGTTACTCTATACGGTGAAGACCCGGCAGAGCGCCCGGATATTTACGGAAAAGTCGGGGAAAGTGGCGTCAATATATGTACCCTCGAAGATATGAAGAAATTGTATGCAGGCTTTGATTTGACGAACCCACTCACCTCCGTCTCTATGACGATTAACGGACCGGCCCCAATTATTTTAGCGATGTATTTCAATACAGCAATCGATCAACAAATTGATAAATTTACAGAAGAACATGGCCGGAAACCGACAGATGAGGAATATGAAGCTATTAAGAATAAAACAGTTTCCACCATTCGCGGAACCGTTCAAGCCGATATTTTAAAAGAAGATCAAGGGCAAAACACATGTATCTTCTCAACAGAATTCGCCCTGCGCATGATGGGGGATATCCAGGAATATTTTATTGAAAAAAATGTGCGCAACTATTATTCTGTCTCCATCTCGGGCTACCATATTGCGGAGGCTGGTGCAAATCCAATTACCCAGCTCGCCTTCACACTCGCAAATGGGTTCACCTATGTGGAATATTATTTAAGCCGGGGCATGGACGTGAATAAATTCGCACAAAACCTGTCCTTCTTCTTTTCGAATGGACTGGACCCGGAATATACGGTAATTGGCCGGGTTGCCCGCAGGATTTGGTCGATCGTTTTAAGGGAAAAATACGGAGCAAATGAGCGAAGTCAAAAACTTAAATACCATGTCCAGACTTCTGGACGCTCCCTACACGCCCAAGAGATTGACTTTAACGATATTCGTACAACACTGCAAGCACTTCTAGCAATCCAAGATAATACAAATTCCTTACACACGAATGCATATGACGAGGCAATCACGACACCGACAGAAGAATCCGTGCGCCGAGCGATGGCGATCCAAATGATCATCAATAAAGAATTCGGACTGACGAAAAATGAAAACTCTACCCAAGGTTCTTTTATCGTCGAGGAATTGACGGATCTTGTCGAAGAAGCAGTGCTCCAAGAGTTTGAGCGGATGAATGACCGTGGAGGTGTGCTCGGAGCAATGGAACGGCAATACCAGCGGGGGAAAATCCAGGAAGAATCACTTTACTATGAAAGCAAGAAACATTCCGGTGAACTTCCGATTATCGGGGTGAACACGTATGTAAACCCGAACCCGCCAAGTGATGAAGAGATTGATTCCATGGAGCTTGCCCGTGCCTCCCAGGAAGAGAAACAACATCAAATTACAGAACTGCGCAAATTCCAAAAGCAGCATGCAGATGAAACAGAAGCAGCTCTAAGTCGTCTCAAACAAGTAGCAGTCCAAGGAGGCAACATCTTCGCCGAACTCCTCGAAACCGTCAAAGTTGCGAGCCTCGGCCAAATCACAACTGCTTTATATGAAGTCGGCGGGCAGTATCGAAGGAATATGTGATTTTTTTGGGTAAAATATAACGTTCATAATTAAGATTGTAAATCCGAACAAATCGAGGGAGAGCGTTTTGTTCGGATTTTTCGTGTATAGGGTAGTTATGTATTTTACTGCTCGGGATGGCGTTTCTTTTCCCTATCGTGCGCTCACTTTGTCCGAATAGGCAAATAACCGGTGTTTCTTTTCCCAATCCTGCGGTCACTTTGTTCGAATGGGCAAATAACCGGTGTTTCTTTTCCAAATCATAGGGTCACTTTGTCCGAATGGGCGAATAACCGTCGTTTCTTTTCCCAATACTATGCACCCGCCGTTCAAATGGGAAAATAACCAGCAATTCTTTTCCCAATACTATGCACCCACCGTTCAAATGGGAAAATAACCGGCAATTCTTTTCCCAATACTATGCATCCTCCGTTCAAATGGGAAAATAAACGGTATTTCTCTTCCCATTATTACGCAGTTCCCTTCCAAAAGGGAAAAGAACCGTTATTTGTTTTCCCAATGCCGCGCTACATCTGTCTAAAAGAGAAAATAAAAGATGTTTTTTTCCTTATGCAACGTCTTATCCTTGGAAAAAGGAAGTCAATATGAAATATCCCACTGAAAACTTAACTTTTTAGCCAAAAACCCTAGCATAAACACTACATACTTGTATATAATGAAAGGTATGTTTATCTTAGTAATATAGAAATGTAATCAATCATTTATTAATATACAGTAAAAGGAGTGCGTATTTGTGTTAGATCAATACAGCCGCGAAGAATTAAAAGGAAAATCCATGCTCGGCCTAGCCAGTCTCATTTTAAAAGACACAAAAAAAGCATTAGATTTCCAGGAACTCTATAACCAAATTACAGAACTAAAAGGACTAACCAAACAAGCAAAAGAAAATCAAATCGCTCAATTCTACACAGAGCTCAATGTTGACGGTCGCTTTATAACACTAGGCTCAAATATATGGGGCCTAAAAGAATGGTACCCAATCGACCAAGCAGACGAACAAATCACACAAACACCTAAGAAACGGAAAAAGAAAAAAGCAGACGAATTTGATGAAGAGGAAGAACTGGAATACGAAGGAGACCTTGTTGAGCTTGGCGAAGAAGAGGTTGACGAGGACGGAGAGATAGTGGGAATTGATGAATTCGATGAAGACTTTGACGAGGATCTAGACGAAGAAGACGAGGAAGAACTCGATGTAGAAATCGACCTCGACGACGAGGAAGAAGAATAAAAAATGAGGAAGCCCACTTGACTTTTTTTCATAGGATAAGTAGAATTTTATTTGGGCTCCTTAATCGACAAACAGGCGTTTTCCCAGAAAAAAATGGGAAGGCGCTTTTATTATTTTAGAGGGTGCTGCCAAATAAGTTATAAATGTTTGTCTTCGGGCAACATATAAATAGAATCTTAGGAAAGAAAGAGGGAAAGAGCAGTGACTAAATATATTTTTGTTACAGGTGGAGTTGTCTCTTCATTAGGAAAAGGTATTACAGCTGCCTCACTTGGTCGCTTATTGAAAAATCGTGGTTTGAAGGTGACCATTCAGAAATTCGATCCATATATCAACGTGGATCCGGGCACAATGAGTCCGTATCAGCACGGAGAGGTTTTCGTAACGAATGATGGTGCGGAAACGGATTTGGACCTTGGTCACTATGAACGGTTCATTGATATTAATCTGAACAAATACAGTAATATCACAACGGGTAAAGTGTATTCCACCGTTATTAAAAAAGAAAGACGCGGCGATTATCTCGGCGGTACCGTCCAAGTCATCCCACATATTACAAATGAAATTAAAGACCAAGTTTTCCGTGCAGGCAGCGCAACGAATGCGGATGTCGTCATTACTGAAATAGGCGGTACGGTCGGCGATATTGAGTCACTTCCTTTCCTTGAAGCTATTCGCCAGATTAAAAATGAAGTAGGAAGAAACAGTGTCATGTATATCCATTGTACACTTGTTCCTTACCTTGCAGCAGCCGGTGAACTTAAAACGAAACCGACACAGCACAGTGTGAAGGAATTACGTTCACTAGGGATTCAACCAGATATTATCGTGCTTCGTACTGAAGTGGAGGTTTCCAGAGAACAAAAAGAAAAAATTGCTTTATTCTGTGATATAGCAAAAGATGCGGTAATTGAAATGCCGGATGCGGATACCCTTTATCAAGTGCCGATTTCCCTTCAGGAACAACATTTGGATGACATCGTTTTGAAGCATTTCGGTTTGGAATACCCGCAAGCAAAAATGGATGACTGGTTCCAACTGCTTGAAAGGGTAAGAAACCTATCGAAAACAATTGACATCGGACTTGTTGGGAAGTATGTGGAACTGCAGGATGCTTACCTTTCTGTTGTAGAATCCTTGAAACATGCAGGTTACGACTATGATGCAGACATTAATATCCACTGGATTAATTCAGAGACACTAACAAAAGAAGCGATTGAAGAAGAAATATCTCATGTGGACGGAATTGTTGTACCAGGCGGCTTCGGTACTCGAGGCGTTGACGGGAAAATTGAGGCGATTCGCTATGCAAGGGAAAATAAAATTCCATTCTTTGGAATCTGCTTAGGAATGCAGCTTGCAACAGTCGAGTTTGCCCGTAATGTGCTCGGCCTGGAAGATGCTCACTCTACAGAAATTGATCCGGAAACACCACATCCAGTTATCTCGCTTCGTCCAGAACAAGAGGACGTAGAAGACCTTGGCGGAACACTTCGTCTCGGTGCCTACCCATGTAAACTAGTGGCGGGAACGAAAGCGAAAGCGGCTTACGGCGAAAGTGATATGATTGAAGAACGTCACCGTCACCGCTATGAAGTTAACAATGCATATCGGAAACAGCTTGAGGAAAATGGGTTCATTATTTCAGGACTTAGCCCCGATGAAAGGTTAGTAGAGATTATTGAATTAAAAGACCACCCGTGGTTTGTCGCTTGTCAATTCCACCCAGAATTCACATCACGACCAACCCGCCCTCAACCACTGTTTAAAGGTTTTATTGAAAAAATTGTAAATGGAGACAAGAGCTGATGCTTTATGCATCGGCTTTTTTAATTGACCCTTGCTTATTGCTTTCATTCAGCGTAAGTATTTTGCGCATTCATTTTATTGGCGTTCTAATTACCGTTCAGTTGCCCGGCGGACGGATGCGCATCCTAAGGCACGGCCTCAGCCTCCTCGGAAGAAAACCGCTTCCTGCTCAGGTCTGGACTCGTGCTATTCCCGTAGGAGTCACCGTCCGCCGGGCAATTGAACTGATAGGAGCAATTATTATAAATGGAAACTATTCTCTTCAGATCAGCATTCTATTCCTAAATTGAAAAATAGTGCTCCAAATTTAGCCTTTCCTCGGAGCAGTCCAGACACCTCGAGACTCCTGCGGGAGGGTAGGCTTGGTGAGACCCCGCAGTGGGCTTGCCCACGAGGAGGCTCACCAGCCGCCCGCGGAAAGCGAGAGGTGTCTGGACTGCGAACCTCCAGAAGAAAGTTGCCGACACTTACGCTGAATGAAAGCAATCAACATTTGCGAAAATTGACTTAGGACCTTAAAAATATGTCTTTATCCAATATTTCCCTGTAAACAATTTGCATAATTCATTAAAAAAGCAGGATATTTTCTTTTTTTAGCGAACTTAAGAAATGGGGAGAATGAAAAAGGGGGCAAAAAATAATGACAAAGGAGTTATTGATTGTAGATGACCAACCAGGGATACGCCTACTGCTTACTGACATCTTAATGAACGCCGGCTATGAGATCACGACAGCATCTGATGGGAAGGAAGCTATTGACTTGCTTGGGGAGAAGCGATTTGATTTAGTAATGTTGGACTACAAGTTACCATTGGTCGACGGGATTGGAGTTCTGGAGAGAATAAGAGAAATGGAGCAATCGGTCCCAACAATTGTGATGAGTGGACTCGTGGAAAAAATTGAAATGGAACTGCAAGATTTTCCGCAGGTGAAGAAAATTTTGGCAAAACCGTTCAATATTGAAGACATTCCGGTTATCGTGGAAGATGCGATCGGTGATGTATTAATGGAGTAAACTCGAAAATTTTGTTACATTTTTCACAACCAAAAGGACGTCAATCGCCTGTAACAGCGCTACAATCGGCTTCTTGGGGGAAATAGGGGGATATTACATCTAAGAGACAAGTATGAGAATCAGTTGCACCAATGATTAGGAGTTGGTATTCTTATAGTATAAATGCCGATGCGGATTTTTTGCTCTAAAGACGAAAGATGTCGTTAGAAGGACGAATTCGAATTGGGCAGTTGCTTTTCATACATCAAAGGAGGAATTACCATGTCATTAGTATCAATGAAAGACATGCTCGAAAAAGCGAAAGAAAACGGGTATGCCGTTGGTCAGTTCAATATTAATAATTTAGAATATGCTCAAGCAATCCTACAAGCTGCAGAAGAGGAGCAATCTCCGGTTATTCTAGGAGTTTCCGCAGGTGCCGGTAAATATATGGGCGGTCTGAAAGTAGTTGTAGCAATGGTGAAATCGTTAATGGAGTCATACGGAACAACCGTACCTGTTGCGATTCACTTAGACCATGGTACAAGCTTTGAGTTATGTGCAGAAGCAATTCATGCTGGCTTTACGTCCGTTATGATTGACGCATCACACTCACCAATTGAAGAAAATATCGCAACAACGAAAAAAGTAGTCGAACTCGCTCATATCCACGGAGTATCCGTTGAAGCGGAAGTAGGTACAGTAGGTGGGGAAGAAGACGGAGTCATTGGCGGAATCATGTATGCTGACAAAGATGAATGTAAAAAGCTCGTTGACGAAACAAATGTTGACTGTCTTGCACCAGCATTAGGTTCTGTTCACGGACCATATCAAGGAGAACCTAACCTTGGCTTTAAAGAAATGGAAGAAATCCTGAACCTCGTACAAATCCCACTTGTGCTTCACGGTGGAACAGGGATTCCACTAAAAGATATCCAAAGAGCGATTTCACTTGGAACTGCAAAAATTAACGTAAATACGGAGAACCAAATGGCACAGGCAGAAGCAGTGCGTAAAGTTCTTAACGAAAAACCAGATCTATATGATCCACGTAAATATTTAGGACCAGGTACAGAAGCAATTAAAGCAACAGTTAAAGAGAAAATGCGTGAATTTGGTTCTTCTCAACAAGCATAAAGTGAAACTCATTCAGTGGAGGTACCCTTACCCCTCCATTGAATGTTAGTTGAACAGAATCAGGGATTTACGGATCGATCGTTAATACGTGATAAAAAATCTTCACATGGAGGGATTACGATGAAATTTTTTATTGATACAGCGAATATAGAAGAAATCAAAGCGGCAAATGCCCTAGGGGTACTGGCTGGTGTAACAACCAACCCATCCCTTGTAGCGAAGGAAGGCGTATCTTTCCATGACAGGCTTCGTGAAATTACAACAGAAGTAACATCTGGCTCTGTCAGTGCAGAAGTAATCGCTGAAGACGCAGAAGGCATGATTGAAGAGGGTAAGGAGTTGGCGGCAATTGCACCGAACATTACGGTTAAAGTGCCAATGACTCTAGAAGGTTTAAAAGCTGTAAAAGCATTCAGCGACCTAAATATTAAAACTAACGTTACCCTGATCTTCAATGCGAATCAGGCGCTACTTGCAGCTCGGGCAGGTGCAACGTACGTATCACCGTTTTTAGGACGTCTTGACGATATCGGTCATAACGGAATGGAATTAATTGCGACAATTGCGGAAATCTTTGACCGTCATGAAGTCAAAACAGAAATCATCGCAGCATCCATCCGCCACCCGCTGCACGTAACAGACGCAGCTTTAAACGGAGCACATATTTCAACGATCCCTTACAACGTTCTTGAGCAGCTTGTGAAACACCCACTCACAGACCAAGGAATCGAACGCTTCCTAGCCGACTGGAACAACGCAAACAAATAGTATAAAATCGAAAAACACAGGAAAGATAAAAAGAATGGGAATCTGTTCATTCGGAGTGACTTGAGGCCGGGACATCAAGTACCGGCCTCAAGAACAGATTTCAAATAGCCTCATTTAGGAGCGAATCAAGATATGCAGAAAATATTAATTGAAGGTGGACATCCGCTTAATGGAAAAATAAGAGTAAGTGGTGCAAAAAACAGTGCAGTGGCCTTACTTCCAGCATCGATTTTAGCCGATTCGGAAGTAACGATCGAAGGCTTGCCAAACATATCCGACGTACACACTTTAAGTGACCTCTTAGAAGAAATCGGTGGAACAACATCACGAAACGGGAACGACATTACAATCAACCCCGAAAACATGGTAGCTATGCCACTTCCAAACGGGAAAGTGAAAAAACTCCGTGCCTCTTATTATTTCATGGGAGCAATGCTCGGCAAGTTTAAAAAGGCCGTCATCGGCTTACCTGGTGGATGTTATCTTGGACCAAGACCGATTGATCAGCATATTAAAGGTTTTGAAGCACTGGGGGCGACCGTCACGAATGAACAGGGAGCCATTTACCTTCGTGCCGAAGAATTGCGCGGTGCAAGGATTTATCTAGACGTCGTCAGTGTCGGTGCAACGATTAATATTATGCTTGCAGCGGTAAGGGCAAAAGGGAAAACCGTAATTGAAAACGCGGCAAAAGAACCGGAAATCATTGATGTAGCAACCCTCCTGAGTAACATGGGAGCAAAAATTAAAGGAGTAGGAACCGATGTAATCCGTATTGAAGGGGTTCCGAGCCTGAAAGGGTGCACGCATACGATTATCCCTGACCGGATTGAAGCAGGTACATACGTAATTGCAGCAGCAGCTCAAGGGGAGGAAGTCGTGATTGACAATGTCATCCCCCAGCATATCGAATCACTTATCGCCAAGCTTCGGGAAATGGGTGTCACCATTGAAGAGAGTGATGAGCAACTTCTTATTAAACCGGGTAAAAAATTGCATAGTGTCGATATCAAAACGTTAGTATATCCTGGATTTCCAACCGACCTCCAGCAACCGTTTACATCGTTGTTGACAAAAGCTAAAGATACCGGGGTCATTACAGACACAATTTATTCCGCCCGCTTAAAGCATATTGATGAATTAAGGCGTATGAATGCTGAAATCAAGGTGGAAGGCGGTTCGGTCATCGTCTCCGGGCCAGTCCAGTTGGAAGGGGCGAAGGTGAAAGCATCTGATTTAAGAGCAGGCGCTTCCCTTATTGTTGCCGGTCTTATGGCCAATGGAATCACAGAGATAACTGGTATAGATCATATCGATAGAGGCTATGAACAGATTACAGAGAAACTTTCCGCTCTTGGTGCCAGTATTTGGCGTGAAGAAATGACAGAAGAAGAAATTATCCAATTGCAGAATTCGTAACTTTTGATGCCTGTTCTGTAGGTTCATACAATAAAATTTCCTTTTGGGATGAGGATATTTTATTGAAGAGGGTTCAAAAAGAGGATGAAAAGGACCGAAGTCGATTAAGTGTGCGCTAATCGTTATTGCAACACCAACGCTGGTACGTGGTGTGCGTCTAATTTCGAGGTGCGAGGGCTTCCGGCCCCGGAATGTACGTCGGACCGGTACATGAGGCAACGAGTTTTTTGCGTGTGTGGTGAGTTCTACGTTGTCTACAGACGTGGATTGTTTTAGTAGAACTTCCTTTTTCACGAAATGTCCTTTTCACCGGACTTTTTGAACAACTTCTTGAAGGGGAGAGGACAACAGATGGAAAGAAGTTTATCAATGGAGTTAGTTCGAGTAACGGAAGCAGCAGCTTTATCATCCGCCCGTTGGATGGGGAGAGGTGAGAAGAACGATGCAGATGATGCCGCGACCTCAGCGATGCGGGATGTATTTGATACGATTCCGATGGAAGGGGTAGTCGTAATCGGAGAAGGGGAAATGGACGAGGCGCCAATGCTTTATATTGGTGAAGAACTTGGTACCGGAGAAGGTCCTAAGGTGGATGTCGCAGTCGATCCGCTGGAAGGTACATCCCTTGTCGCCCACGGATCCTGGAACGCCCTATCAGTTGTTGCAATTGCGGATAAAGATACGTTGCTCCACGCTCCGGATATGTATATGGATAAAATTGCAGTTGGCCCGGCGGCAGTTGGAAAAGTAGATATTAACGCACCCGTCATCGATAACCTCCGCAGTGTAGCCGAGGCAAAAAATAAAAAAATTGAAGACGTACTTGTCACCGTACTCGATCGCCCGCGTCATGCCAAACTGATTCAAGAAATCCGTGAAGCAGGTGCCCGGATTAAAGTGATTGCAGATGGTGACGTAGCAGGTGCGATCAATACTGCTTTTGATTGGACAGGTGTCGATATTTTACTCGGCAGCGGTGGTGCACCTGAGGGTGTTCTTGCGGCTGCAGCATTAAAATGTCTTGGCGGAGAAATCCAAGGAAAACTACTGCCGAAAAATGATGAAGAACTTGCTCGTTGTAAAGCAATGGGAATAGAAGATATCAATAAAGTATTTAAAATGGAAGACTTCTGTAAAGGAGACGACGCCATCTTCGCAGCAACCGGCGTAACCGACGGAGAATTGCTGAAAGGTGTCCAGTTCAAAGGGTCCAAAGCAACAACTGAAAGTGTCGTCATGCGCGCTAAAAGCGGCACCGTCCGCTTTATCCAAGGCGAACATAGTCTAATCAAAAAACCAAACTTAGTAATGAATGAAGCCGAATAGACTAAGAATAAGGAAGAGGTTGAGACTTTAAGTGGATGTCCCAACCTCTTTCCTCCTGATTTCCTCTAATAAGAAAATTTTCAGCAAAATATTACGTTAAATGGACGAGAAGATGTTGAATAATCCAGAGTAAACGTGTAATATAAGATATGTTTAGAACACGTGTTATTTGGTTATTCTATCAATAAAAGAATGAAAGCTAGCCAATCGCACACTTCCAATCTTACTTCCAATTTCTCTTCATTTCTTCCAGGAACACCATTCAACCATAGAAATGGACATAAAGTGAAACTCATTCAGTGGGCGTACCCTTATCTCCCTCACTGAATGTTAGTTAAACAGAATCAGGGATTTACGGACTGTTTATCCCCCAGCCTTCAAATATTGGGTTTCACTCATGTTTAGAGGAGGGGGTATTACAGACCGTTAATACGTGATAAATTTATAAAATAATAGCAAACCAAAGACAAAAGAATAGGCGTGATATATTTATGGCGGAATTAACAATTTCCCAATTGGAAACATTAACACTAAAAGAATTATATGCATTAGCAAAAGAGTACAAAATTTCCTATTATGCGAAATTAACGAAAAAGGAACTTATCTTTGCTATTTTAAAGAGCCAAGCGGAAAAAGATGGCTTCCTGTTCATGGATGGGGTGCTCGAAATCATCCCGTCGGAAGGATTCGGTTTCCTGCGCCCCATCAACTATTCACCGAGCGCGGAAGATATCTATATCTCAGCTTCCCAAATTCGTAGATTCGATCTCCGTAATGGAGATAAAATTTCTGGAAAAGTGCGACCACCTAAAGAAAATGAACGTTACTACGGTCTGCTCCATGTAGATGCTGTAAACAGTGAAGACCCGGATTCTTCAAAAGACCGGGTTCATTTCCCGGCACTGACCGCCCTTTATCCGGACCGGTTTATGAAACTGGAATCAGAATCTGATAAATTATCAACAAGAATCATAGATTTGATGACACCGGTTGGGTATGGCCAACGTGGGTTAATCGTCGCCCCACCAAAAGCTGGAAAAACAATGCTTATCAAAGAAATCGCGAATAGCATTTCCAAGAACCATCCTGAAGCAAAATTAATTATCCTTTTAGTGGACGAGCGTCCGGAAGAAGTTACCGATATTGAACGATCTGTCGCACCAGATGTCGATGTCGTAAGTTCAACTTTCGATGAAGTACCGGAAAGTCATATCCGCGTCTCTGAGCTTGTTTTAGAGCGTGCGATGCGTCTTGTTGAGCATAAGCGCGATGTGATTGTGTTGATGGATAGTATTACACGACTAGCTCGGGCTTATAACCTTGTTATTCCGCCAAGTGGACGGACGCTATCTGGAGGGATTGACCCAGCAGCATTTCACCGTCCGAAACGCTTTTTTGGAGCGGCGCGTAATATTGAAGAAGGTGGCAGTTTCACTATTTTAGCAACCGCTTTAGTTGATACTGGCTCCCGTATGGATGATGTTATTTATGAAGAATTTAAAGGAACAGGGAATATGGAGCTTCATCTTGATCGTAATCTCGCGAACCGCCGTATTTTCCCAGCGATCGATATTCTGCGTTCCGGTACACGGAAAGAAGAATTACTCGTCGACAAAGATCACTTAGATAAAATGTGGACACTTCGCAGAACAATGCAAGATTCCAATGATTTTCTTGAACGTTTCCTGAAAAAACTCAAGAGCACAAAAACAAACGAAGAATTCTTATATGAGATGGAAGAAGAAATGAAACGCAAAGGCATCAAGCGCACAGAAAAATAAATCGTGCTTTAGGTATAACTTTTTGG